>JADGDQ010000087.1 GCA_016744805.1 Sulfurovaceae bacterium | reverse complement strand
ACCATGATTTGGGTGATTTAATTATTGGAGAGAGTGAAGCAAAGAAGAATACAAAAGGCAAGGGCATATTAACTATTGTTGCTCTTTTAATTGCTATTCTTGTAATTGCTATTATGATGGCACAAATGGTACTAGAAGAGAATGATGAAAATAGCTCTATAGGAGTATCTCAAGAAGAAAACATAGTAAGCTCAGAGCTTCAACTTGATGAGTCTATAGGAGAATCAAAAGATGCTAATGACGAGCTAGAAGATATTACAACTCTTTTGAATAAAGATACAGAAGAGAACAAAACAACAGAACCAACTACAAAAAATAGCAATGAGGTAAAACCTGATATTCAAGAGGTTAATGAAGAAGCTACAGCACCTGTTATAGCTCCTGTAACAAAACCTGTTCAAGAAGAAGCTATCAAAAAAGAGCCAAAACCAGCTCCAGCAAAAGTTCAAGTAGAAAAAAAGCCTGTAGAGAAAAAACCTACTCCTGCACCAAAGCCTGAGAAAAAGCCTGAGCCTCAAAAGTCTCATACAGCAAAAGGCTCTTATTATATCCAAGTAGGCTCATTTAGTACAAAACCTAGTAGTCGATTCCTAAGCGTAATCAAAAATAGTGGTTTCTCATACAAACTCCATAGTTCTGGTAAACTCCTTATAGGATCATACAGTTCACGAGATATGGCAAGTAGAGACCTAGCCAGAGTAAAGGACCGAATTAATAAAGGTGCCTTTATCATTAATATAAAATAGAGGAATTATGTATAAAACTATACTTTATGACCAAAGTACTCCTGTAGCCCTATATGCACAACTCAAAGAGAAATTCAATACTCAGGTTACAATGCTCTTTGAGAGTGTTGTCAATACGAGTGATGGAAACTTTAGTTTTATTATAATAGGAGCCAAAGAGAGACTAACTTATAAAAATAAAGAGACCTCCTACACCAACGAAAATAATCAAACAGCTATTATTGAAGAAAATCCTTTTAGTTTTTTAAAAAATTATTATAATAAATTAGATCAAGTAGCCTACCAAGAACTTGCCCAAGAGATAGGGTTTAGTTTTGTTGATGGGTTTATTGGATTTATTTCTTATGATATGGTAAAAGTTTTTGAACCTACACTTAATGAAAGTATGGATGCCCTTTATGATCCACTTAATACTCCTGATTTAGATCTTATTCGACCAAAAATTATTTTAGGATATTCTCATAAGAGTGCAAAACTCACTATGATACTCAATGACCAAAGAGAAGAAGAAGCATTTGAAGATATTGAAGATATGCTCAAACTCTCTCAACCCTACATTCCACTCAAAGCTGTTACGCTAGAGGGTGAAGGTTCTTTTGCCATTGAAGAAGAACGATTTAAACAGATGGTAGATGAATCCAAAGAGTCTATACGAAGTGGTGATATATTTCAGATACTTCTTTCTAATAGATATACACAAAAAGGTTCTATTGACCCTCTAAGTTTTTATCGTATACTACGCTCTAAAAACCCTTCTCCTTATCTATTTTTACTTGATTATGAAGATTTTTCTATTTGTGGCTCTTCTCCTGAGGTTATGGTGCGACTTACAGATAGAGAGATACTTCTACGACCAATAGCAGGAACACGAAAAAGAGGCAAAAACCATAAAAGAGACCGTGAACTAGAACAAGAGATGCTCAATGACCCAAAAGAGTGTGCAGAGCATCTTATGCTTATTGACCTAGGACGCAATGATGTAGGAAGAGTAGCTACTACAGGTACAGTAAAAGTCACAAGTATGATGCGAGTAGAGAGATATAGTCATGTTATGCATATGGTAAGTGATGTTGAAGCCTTTTTAGAAGATGGTAAAGATATGTTTGATCTTTTTGCAGCTACCTTTACCGCAGGAACAATGACAGGTGCTCCAAAAATCAAAGCTATGGAACTTATAGCCAAAGCAGAAGGACTCAAGAGAGGCTTTTATAGTGGAAGTGTTGGGTACTTTGCATTTAATGGAAATATGGATTCAGCTATAGCTATCCGTACTTCATTAATAAACTCTAATTCCATCACACTTCAAGCTGGTGCTGGAGTAGTTGCAGATAGCCAACCCGAACTAGAATACCTAGAAGTCAAAAATAAACTAGGCGCACTTCTTGCAACACTTAAAGAGATGGAGAGTCTATAATGCAACAATTTGCTATCTTTGGAAATCCTGTAGTGCACTCTAAGTCTCCACTTATGCACAACTTAGTCTTTAAACACTTAAATTATTCTGCTTGTTATGGTCGTTATCTTTTGGAAGATGGTGCATTATTACGAAAAAAGTTTTTAGACTTAGGTTTAAAAGGTATTAATATTACAGTCCCACACAAAGAGCATGCCTACCAAGCCTGTGATTTTTTAGATAGTTTTGCTCAAAAAGTTGGAGCAGTCAATACTATAATAGAAAAAGATGGTAAACTCCATGGATATAACACAGATGCCCCTGGATTTCTCAAAGCTATTGCTTCTTTTCAAGAGAGTAAAACTGTCCTCTTTTTGGGTGCAGGTGGCACAGCAAGATCCACAAGTATGATACTCCAAGATGAGGGATACAGCGTTACAATACTCAACCGTAGTAAAGAACGCCTAAAATATTTTGAAGAGAAAGGCTTTGAGACAGCACTTATAGAAGAGTTCCAACCTAGTAGTTCTTTTGACCTCATTATCAATATGACCTCCGCAGGACTTCAAGATGATTCTCTCCCTGCTCCAAAAGAACTCTTAGATACTCTTATCCCCCAAGCAAAAGCCTGTATAGATGTTATTTATGGCAAAGAAACTCCCTTTTTGAAACTAGCAAAAGAACATAATATTCCAACAAAAGATGGAAGTGATATGCTACTCTACCAAGGAGTAATCGCTTGTGAGTATTTTACTAACCATAAATACACGACACAAGAAATAGAAGAGGAGATGAAACAAGCTTTTATATTATAAACCTATAAACAAAGGATAATAAATGAAACTGAAAAAAATTACATCACTCACAATGCTATGGTCATTTTTTATAATGACCTATACTGGTATCATACTTTTTATAGCTCCTCATGGCAGAGTCGCTTACTGGACAAATTGGGAACTTTTTGGCTGGAGTAAAGATCAATTTGCTCAAATACATAGTACTTTTATGCTACTTTTTATTCTAGCTACTATCTTGCATATCTATTACAATTGGAAACCATTAACTAGTTATATGAAAAACTCTCTTAAACAGTTTGTATTTTTTACCAAAGAGATGCTAGTTGCTCTGCTGATTTCATTACTTTTTTTACTAGGAACACTCTATGCAATACCTCCATTCACAAGTTTTTTAGAATTTGGAGATAGCATCAAAGATACTTGGGTAGAAAAGAATCAAGAGCCTCCTTATGGACATGCCGAAGAGTCTACACTCAAAGATTTCAGTCAAAAAACAGGCTATGACATAAGCAAGGTGCTAGTGGCACTCAAAGAACACAATCTAAGTGTAACACAAACTCAAACTATCAAAGAGATAGCAAGTAATCAAAATATGACAGCAGGTCAAATCTATGCACTCATCACTGATTCTCTAGGTGTAAAAGCAAAAAGCAATAAGATTAGTGGTCTAGGAAGAAAAAACTTTGAACAAGTTGCCAAAGAATTAAATATAGATACTGATAAGTTTTTAGAACAACTAGATACACTAGGCATAAAAGCACATAAAGAAGATAAATTTAAAAGCACACTTGAAAAGCAGGGATTTGAAGCAAGAGAAGTAATCAATAAGTTCTTGAAGAAAAAGTAAAAAATATTTATAGAATGGATAACTAATGATGCTAAAAATATCAAATAGCGTAACTTTAGATGAAAATGAAATAGAGATTACTGCTATTAAAGCACAAGGGTCTGGCGGGCAAAAGGTCAACAAGGTCTCTGTAGCTATACATCTGCGTTTTGATATCTCTGCCTCATCACTTCCTGAGTTCTACAAGGAAAAGTTGCACTCACTCAAAGACAAACGCATTACTAAAGATGGTATAGTCGTGATAAAGTCCCAACAACACCGAAGCCAAGAACAAAACAGAGATGAAGCACTAAACCGTCTAATAGAACTTATAAAAAGTGTAAATATTATTCAAAAAAAGCGAGTAGCTACTAAACCTACAAAAGGCTCTGTCAATAGACGATTGGACTCGAAAAAGAAGCAGAGTAGTAAAAAGCGGTTGCGTGGGAAAGTGGAGAGGGAGTAGTAATAGTATCTTTAAGAGAATATGGTGAAGTGTCCTAGATACAATTAATCTAGTCTGTCATCATTCCCCTAGAACCTTTTTCTTTATACTTTACTATAGGTGTAGAGTTTTGATAATTTCACTTATCTATTGTAAGAGATTTTTGATATACTCTACCTACTTAAATATTGGAGTTTCTATAGTGAATTTAAAAAAAATAATTTCAAAGATTCCTTCATGGCCAATATTGGCTAATATTGGAAACAATAAACTTGTTGTATCATCTTATATTTGGATAATTATTATCCCCATTGCAGCTAAATTTTTAGAACATTTTCCTTCCGTACTTTTAATTAAAATAAATGATAATGATCTTACCTTAGGATTAACTCTACCATTTCCATGGAAAATATTATATTTCAGTGCATTATTATTTGCATTAGCTACATTTCTCTATCATATCTTTTGTCCAAATTTAATTAAAAACTTTTCTGATATGAATCACTTTAAAGAAAAAGGTTTGACAAAAGTACAATTAATAAGCTTTTTGAGTACATGGTTAAGAACAGAAAGCACACCTTATGATGGTAGTGGTACAAAAATGGAAAAAATAAAATTAATTCAGAAACTTCAT
>JADGDQ010000041.1 GCA_016744805.1 Sulfurovaceae bacterium | reverse complement strand
AATTCTTTATCTTCCTATTCTATCTAAAACTAGATTTGTATTTTATTTGATATTAGATAGATTACGCTCAATCTACAAGCTAAGAGATGGCATAATACGCCAAAAGTAAAAGGATAATATTATTATGAAAAAGACATTGATAGACCGTAGTGGTGGGGTGTGTGAGCTTTGTGGTGCAACTGAAAACTTGGAAGTATTAGAAGTAGAACCTAGCAGTGGGAAGGTTAGTCAATCTATTTTAGTTTGTAATACTTGTAAAGAACAAATTCAAAAAAATATACCTATGGATATAAATCATTGGCGTTGCTTAAATGATAGTATGTGGAGTGTTGTACCTGCGGTGCAAGTAGTAGCCTATAGAATGCTTAAAAGAATGGATAATCAAGACCTATTAGGTATGATGTATCTTGAACCAGAAGTACTAGAGTGGGCAGATGCAGTTATAGATGAAGAACAAGAAAAGAGTAAGCCTGTAAAAGATAGTAATGGGAGTACTCTTGAAGCTGGGGATAGTGTAACTATTATTAAAGACCTAGAGGTCAAAGGAGCTGGATTTACAGCAAAAAGAGGTACTGTAGTCAAAAATATAGGACTCAATGGAATAGAGGGGCAGATAGAAGGACGAGTTAATGGTACACGGATAGTATTACTCTCTAAATTTCTTAAAAAAGTCTAAATGGATACTATCTTAGCACTTACAGGTTTAGGGGTTGGAGTTCTTTCTGGTTTTTTTGGTATTGGTGGGGGAACAGTATTAATTCCTATCTTGCTTGTATTAGGATATAAAATGAATGAAGCTGTAGGTATATCTATTGTACAGATGGTATTTAGCTCTATCTATGGCTCATACCTAAACTATCGCAAAGGCTCACTGCTTTTTGGTGAGGGATTATTTGTAGGGTTTGGTGGTTTTATAGGTGGGTATCTGAGTGGATATTTTACTCTGTTTGTTTCGGATATAATCTTAAAATATATTTTTATATTTTTTGTTATTTTTGCACTCTATCGTCTCTTTGCTGACTCTAAAAAAGCAGAACAAGAGAGCAAAGTAGTCTCAAAATGGACTCTTTTTGGTATTGGTGTAGCTATTGGTATATTTGCTATTAGTATTGGTGTAGGTGGAGCATTGATATTAATTCCTCTTTTGAGTGGTTTTTTGCACTATCCTCTTAAAAAAGCCGTCAGTGCAGGACTATTTTTTGTAATGTTTTCTTCTGTTTCTGGACTGTTGGGTCGATTACTCTATGGACAAATAGATATGAGTAGTGGTATTATTGTAGGGTTAGCTTCGTTAGGTGGGGTTTATATTGGGATATGGTTCAAAGATACTATACACACAGATAAACTACGATACCTCTCTATAGTTATGTACTCTATGATACTTCTTGTTATGCTCTATAAACTATAAATAAAGGATAAAATTTTATGCTCAAACTAGTAATCAGAAATTCTCTTTACACTCTTCTATTTTTTATACATGCCAAGGCAGAGTTTAGACCAATTATACAAAAACAGATTGCTTTGATTCATCAGCTTAATGAGTTTAATATAACAAGTGAGTCAAATATAACTCATAATGAAATAGTAGAGATTAATAAACAACAGCACTCTTTATACACAGAAGCTATTGAAAACTTTTTGTTATATAAAAATAAGTTCCTCTCCTATCCAAATCCATATATCTCTGATATGTTTTTACTCAAAAAGAGAATAAAGTATAATATGAGTAAAGGGTATAAATATGCAGTCCTCCGAGATAGAATACTTTTAAAATCGTATGAGATATTATCGGCAAATAATGTAATGGCAACAGATATATTGCGTCTTTTAGACCACTATACACTCGAAGAGTTTAATGAAAAAATGAGCCATAAATTTGTAGAAAATCAAAATAATATAGAGAAGATTATTAATAATAATCCTTTAGAGATGCTCAAATTATCTGCTGATAAAAAGATATTTAGAGATATAGCAAAAAACTATAAAAATTATAAAGCGATACTAGAGATAACCTCTGATATTACAAACTATTTTGCAATAAGTCAAGAGAAAATGTATCGCCTTAATAAATACCAGAAGTATCATATCCTCCATCTAGCACTCTACTTTAATACTCTCTCTTGGGCAGAAGAGCTTAATAGTATATTACTCCCTTATGATCTAAGCGTTACTAAAATAATTTTAATACTGTTTATATCTATGCTTATGTATCTATTGCGTACACGATTTTATCGAGCTGTAGAGCTGATACTCTTAAAAATTAATCTATTCAAAAAATATTCCCAAGAGATTATTAAAGATATTCATCAACCTGTAAACTATCTACTTATTGCTATCAATATAGAGATAGCCTTGTATATTTACTATAATTTTAACTCTGTGAATCTCTTAACAAAATCTTTTAATGTTCTCTATGCTGTTTTATTTACACTTATTATTTATCGTATTCTTAATACTGTTGCTTCTATTCGTATTTTAGATATAGAACAAAACAATACAACAATAAAGAGTGAAATGGTAAATGTGGGGATTAAGATTATTAATTTTTTAATATTTCTTATGGGTCTACTCTTGGTACTTCAGTTAGCTGGAGCAAATTTAGCAACCATACTCTCTGGATTAGGAATAGGTGGATTTGCCATTGCTCTTGCTGCTAGAGAGAGTCTCTCTAACTTTTTGGGTACTATATCTATATTAATGAGTGATATGTTCTCTCAGGGAGATTGGATTGTTGTTGATGACAAAGAGGGAACAGTTGTAGAGCTTGGTCTTAGAGTTACTACCATACGCACATTTGATAATGCTCTTATCTCTATTCCAAATGGTACTATTGCCAACAAAGAGGTAAAAAACTGGAATAAACGGACTTTGGGTAGACGGATTAAAATGTCTTTGGGGGTTAAGTATGACTCCAAACCACAAGATATACAAAATGCTATTTTAGCAATTAGAGAGATGCTACAAAATCACCCTCAAATAGCCACAGAAAAGACTGACTATCAGCATCACAGAAAAAAAAGCTCTACGCTTGTCTCCCAAGAAGATGCCTTAGGTGTGAAACGAACACTTTTTGTTTATCTTGATGAGTTTTCTGATTCGAGTATTAATATACTTGTCTACTGCTTTACAAAAAAAACTGTTTGGGGACAGTGGCTAGAGACTAAAGAAGATATTATGTATAAAATTATGGGTATATTAGAAGAAAACTCTTTAGAGTTTGCATTTCCATCTCTATCAATGTATAAAGAAGGTGGTGATTAACAAATCACCCCACCTCCAAGTAATCTTTCTCCATCATAAAATGCAGCAATTTGTCCTTGGGCTAAACCAAAAACAGGTTCATCTAGTACTACCCTACCCCTATTATTTTCTATACTAACATGTCCACTTACTGCTGGAGTACGGTAGCGTACTTTTATCAAACATTTAAAATCTATTAACTCTTCAAAAAGGTTTATCTGTTCTACTTCAAATTCACTCTCTTGAAGTTTTTCACGAGTACCTACTACTATTTGATTGCTCTTAGGTTTTATAGCAAGAACAAAGTGAGGATCATGTGCACCGTTCACAAAAAATCCTCTTCTTTTGCCTATGGTATAGTGCATATAGCCTTTATGTGTCCCTACAACATTACCATCACTATCCAAAGTTTCACCAGCTAAATCTATATCCATATGCCGTTGAAGTACCTCAGTATAGTCATTTTCTACAAAACATATCTCAGAACTCTCTTTTTGTATAGCAATATCTTCTAATACTTCTATATTTTTGGCATACGCTTTTACATCATCTTTAATCCAATCACCTAGGGGAAATAGGAGCTTTGGGAGTACCGCTTTGTCTACTTGGCAAAGAAAATAGCTCTGATCTTTGCTTTTATCTTTTGCCATATAGATAAACTCTCCATCACATTTAAGGTAATGTCCTGTAGCTACCAAATCTATCCCCAAACTATCAGCATACTCTATCATCTTACCAAACTTAATCGTACGATTACACATTACACAAGGATTAGGTGTAATTCCATCTTGATAACTCTGTACAAAATAATCATAAACTTCTTCTTTAAAAGCTTTACTTAAATCATAAAAATGAACAGCTATACCCAAGTAAGCTCCAACTCTTTGAGCTCTTGCAAAGTTTTCTTCATGATAATCTTCTTTATCATGAAGCTTCATATACACACCTTCTACCTCATAACCCTCTTTTTGTAATAATATCGCTGTTACAGTAGAATCAACACCACCACTCATACCTACTAATACTTTTTTCATAATTACTCTCTCCTCTATACCTACTCTGGAGTTTTTTCTAATCCTGATGGGCTTACAAATTGGTCATTGAGTCTTTGTATTGCTTCTCTTCCTTGAGTCATAAGTGTATCTAGCTTGGATTTTGTTCCCTTATGCCAGTTGCGTCCACCAAAACCAAATATTGATCGCCACCATACTGTATTGTGTGTAATAGCTTTAGAGATAGCAATATCTTTCTCTTCCCATCTTTTAGCCTCTTTTTTTGCATAAAAACTCCGTGACTTGAAGTGAGCTAATATCATAAGCGTAGTAAATATGGCAATAGCACTCAATAGAGCCGAAGAAGAGTTGAGCATAGTATCAAAGAGACTAAATTTAAATTGTACAATTGCTAAAATAACCATCAATATTCCTGCTACACTCAAATCTGTCCAAAATACTTTTTTACCCCAGCCTTGAAGAGCTTCTTGAAGTACTGGTATTTTATCTTCTTTTATCTCTTTGGCATAATCTTCAAGTGCTTTAATAATACGATAAGCTCTCTCTATACCCACTTTATCCATTCTTTCCATAATGGCTTCAAGGTCACTATCTTTTTTGCCTTTAAGGCGTTTAGCTAATGCTTCGTCTTCAATAGGTTGTGCTGCACCCTCATTATAAATACCATAAAAATTACCAGAAATTAAACCCTCTTGTGATAATGCTCTTTGCCATGAGCCTATAACATCTTCTAGGTTATCTTCTTTTGCTGTAGTATCTATTTGATTGAGTATGTAGAGTACTTTATTCGCATCTCTATGGTCTATGGTTGTACCTACAAGATGCTCTAGTGTATCTCTCATAGCTCCTGGTTCTGGATGTCGTGCATCAAAAAATATAAGCACCAAATCAGACATCTCTACAATATGATTTGTAATACGCAAAATACCATCTCTTTGACTATCGGCATCAAAACCTGGAGAGTCTATAAGAATTTTACCTTTGACTCTTGGAGATTTAAGTGTTTTTAATTGCAAATAGAGATTTACACGATTTCCTTCACCAGGATCAACCTTGTCCACCTCTTTGCTAATATTATAAAAAGGAAACCTTGGGTCTGCATCAAGTGCCAACCCTGGTAAAGTTGTTGGAGTTTCGTTATTTCCATAACATACAACAGTAAATTTATCATCAATAGCTTGATTTCCACTCTGCTGGATAGTAGTTCCAACATAGTCATTAATAAAAGTTGATTTTCCTGCCGAGAATGTACCCAACACAGAAATCATAGGCCACCATGAGATATGGCTTGTATAGCTCTCATCAGGAGTTATAAGCCCAACTTTATGACCTATCTTATCAAGTGCTTCATATTTATTAATCACATCTAAGAGAACAGGGTTCTCTGCAGAAAGATACTCTTTGAGTTTCTTATATCGCTCTTCTGGCATCATAGTCTTATCCTCATATAAAATTCATGGCTATTATACCTTATGAGTTTTAATCTACTCTACCCTTCTAACACTATATCCATTACACTGTAGATAGCTAATAATACTGTTATCTCCCAAAAAATGCATCACACCAAAAGCAAAAAGATAACTTTTATTTGGATTCGTTTGTACTAGAGAGTCTATTTGTTGTAACATAGTGATATTTCGATTATAAAGCATTAAATCCATAAACTTATCTTCTAAATGTTTATATCTTTTATCTTGTGCCATTGCTCCTAGTATAAACTTTAGCATTTTCTTCTCATTACCATTAATATAGAGTTGTTTCATCTCTTCTATAGCATTTTTATTTTTTTGCAAATATCCCATAGTTGATTCTAGCATCATAACTTGCTCTGCTATGCTAAACTTATCCATAATGGCTATCTGTGACTCTATAGTCTCTACTCCCCCAACCTTTTTATTTTTATCTTGGGCATATTTATATACAATAGCATCTACTGCTTGAAGCGTTGGGTATTTGAGCTGATTTTTGATTAAGGATACAATAGAAGATATAGCCCATATTTTTGTAGTTTTAAATGAATCTATAGAGAGTTGTGGATTAATCTCTTTGAGATAGCTATCTATTTTATTATAAAGCTTCAAAGAAATAATAGAAGAGAGGTCTTTCTTGTCATGACGCATCATGAGCATAGCACTTTTGAGGGCTAGAGTATCATCTATAGCTATCTCCGTATAGACCCCATCACTATTTTCAATAACCCTCTGTACAGAAGAAGGAAGAGTTTGAAGTCTAGGGTCACCCAAATGCATAGTACCAAAAAGATAAAAGGTATGCTTTTCATTGCTTACTTTCCACAAAAAAGGCTTTTGTATAGCCGTGGTAGCCGTACTACTCACTGCAAAAAAAATAAATAGTATAGAGAGTTTTATAAGCTTCATTTACTACTCTACCGTTACACTCTTGGCTAAGTTTCGTGGCATATCTACATCATTTCCCAAACGAATAGAGATCTCTAATGCTAATAACTGCGTTACCACCATCATCTCAAAAAATTCTAACATTGGGTGAGAGTCATGCTCTGTTTGTATAAAATCATCTGCCAAATCAAAAGGCTCTGAAGAGATTGCCAAAATAGTAGAATCTCTAGCACTGAGTTCCTCTACATTACTTTTTATTTTATCATAATGCATACTCTTTGGCATCAATGCAATAGTAAATAACTCACTATCTGCTAATGCTATTGGACCATGCTTCATCTCTCCTGCGGGATATCCTTCTGCATGAAGATAAGAGATTTCCTTGAGCTTTAATGCCCCTTCTAACGCTAGAGGATAAAATATATCTCGCCCAATAAAAAAGAACCCATGCCCATGAAGATAACGCTTAGAGAGTCTATTAAGCTTGTGATGGAGTGTATCTGTAACAATAAGAGCTTTAGGTGTCTGAAGCATAGCTTCTATCTCTACTTCTCTCTGTTCTTGGCTTAGGGTATTTCGTTTTTGACCTAATTGCACAGAGAGCATCCATAAAACCATCATTTGTGTGGCAAATGCTTTAGTACTTGCTACCCCTTTTTCTATACCTGCACGCGTCAAAATAGCTGTATCACTCTCTCTTACAATAGAAGAGTTATCCACATTACAAATAGACAAACTCTTTAATCCAGCTTTTTTTGCCATTTTAAGTGCTTCTAGGGTATCTGCTGTCTCACCACTTTGAGATATAGTAATAAAGAGTGTATTTTTATCAAGCAGAGGCTCTTTGTATCTAAATTCACTTGCTATCTCTACATCACAACGAATCTTAGCCAATCGTTCAAAGAGATAACTTGATGCCAAAGCCGTATGATAGCTTGTACCACAAGCACATATTTTAATAGCTGTAATAGTATCTAAAAATGTTGCATCAAGCTCTTCAAAGTAAACACTATTATCAAGTATACGCCCTATCATAGTATCACTCATCACATCACTCTGTTCATAAATCTCTTTTTCCATAAAAAATCTATAGCCATCTTTTTGTGCAAGCGTTTTATCTGCAACTAAAGCCTGTTTTGTAATAGTTACCTCTTTATCCCTGTTAAATAAGGCAACGCTCCCTTTTTGTGCATAGCCATACTCACCATCTTCTAGGTAATACACTTGCGTAGCTTTGCCTATGATAGGCGTATCAGAAGAGGCAAAATAGATATCTTTTTTATCAAACCCAAGTAGCATAGGAGAACCATTTTTAGCAAAAAAGATAGTTTTGGTATCAGCTTTACTAATAAGTAAAATAGCATAAGCTCCCTCTAGTCTACTTATAGTCTTTTTAAAAGCATCAAAAGAGTCTTGTGTTTGCATATAATATTTTTCAAATAGATGCACAATCACTTCGGTATCTGTTTGACTCAAAAAATTTACACCCTCTTTCTGAAGCTCTTTTTTAAGTTCTTGATAATTTTCTATAATACCATTATGCACAACATAACTATACTCCCCTAAATGAGGATGAGCATTAAGCTCTGTGGGCTTTCCATGTGTTGCCCAACGCGTATGACCAATAGCAATACCAAAGCCATCAGAAGAAAAGTTTTTGGTTTTTTCTCTAAGGTTTGCTATTTTTCCTACAGCCTTAAAGTTACTCAATTTTTTATCTTCTATGATCGCGATACCTGCTGAGTCGTATCCACGATACTCTAACTCACTAAGCCCATCTAAGAGTATCTCTTTTTTCTCTTTTTTCCCTAAGTATCCAACAATTCCACACATATTAAGCCTCTATTCTCTTTTATTATTGACGACATTATGACAAAAGTTTCCATTGAATTGTGTTAAGTACTCAAAATATTGAGTTTCTATCCTAATAAATTTTGGATATAATAATTTACTTTTAACATAAAAGAGAGTTATTATGATTTATTTTACTAAAATCACACTGATATTACTAATCACAACAGGAGTCACAATGGCTAATTCATTGCCAAAATACTTTACAAAAACCCTTGATAACAAGATGGAAATTGTCGTTATACCTATGGATAATGATTCAGGTGTAATTACAAGCAATATATACTACAAAGTAGGAAGCCGTAACGAAGTTATGGGAAAAAGCGGTATAGCCCATATGCTAGAACATATGAGTTTTAAAGCAACCAAAAAATATAAATCTGGTGAGTTTGATACTATTGTCAAAAGCCATGGTGGTGTAAATAATGCAAGTACTGGTTTTGATAAGACGAACTATTATATTAAAACTGCAAGTAAAAACCTAGGTATGACCTTAGAGCTATTTAGTGAGCTTATGCATAATCTCTTACTCCAAGATGAAGAGTTTCAAAAAGAGCGTTCTGTAGTAGCAGAAGAGCGAAGATGGAGAACAGATAATAACCCTATGGGATATCTATACTTTAGAGTATTTAATATGCAGTATACCTATCATCCATACCACTGGCTACCGATAGGATTTATGCAAGATATTCTCTCGTGGAAAATAGAAGATATTAGAGAATTTTATGAAAAATATTACCAGCCATCAAATGCTATTTTAATAGTATCAGGAGATATTACACCTGAAGCTGTTTATAAAGAGGCAGAGAAATATTTTGGATCAATTAAAAATAAGCGTGAAATTCCTGAAGTCATAGCAGTAGAGTCACCTAACGATGGAGCCAAAAGAGCCATATTAGAAAAAGATAATAATAGAGTAGATACCTTAGCTATTACTTATGCTATTCCAAACTTTGAACATGATGACCAAGTAGCACTCTCTGCTATTAGTGAACTTTTGAGTGCAGGAAAAAGTAGCCGTTTAGAACAAAAAATAGTGTATGAAAAAAAGTTAGCCAATATGATTACTGCCTATAATATGGAACTCAAAGACCCTGGAGTCTTTTTGGTTATGGCTATGTGTAATGATGGTGTAGAAGCCACTACAGTAGAAAAAGAGATACTCGTAGAACTAGACAAACTCAAAACTGGTGATATAACACAAACAGAACTTAATAAACTTAAAATTAATGCCAAAGCAGACTTTATCTACTCATTAGAGAGTTCTAGCTCTGTAGCATCACTCTTTGGAGAGTATCTAGCCAAAGGGAATATTAAACCACTCCTTGAGTATGAAGAGAAGTTAGAAAAATTAACTGTTGAAGAGATTAGTAGAGTAGCTACAAAATATTTTGATGCAAACCACTCTACAACAGTGATACTCAAAAAGAGTGAGTAGATTACTACTCAAAGATGCCCTCTATAACCTTTGAGGCATCTCATCTTTAAAGGCAAGAGTCTCTGCTTTTTGGAGTATCTCTAATGCCCCCTCATCTATCATGCTTTGTGCTAATTCATCTCCTAGGTTAGTACTATCTTTCAAAGATGAAGATACTGTTTTTTGGACTATATTTGTCCCATTTGGATAACCAAGCATAGCTCTTATAGTGATAGTATCTTCTTCTATCACTGCATTTACAGCCACAGGAGCAGAACATCCAGCCCCTATTTTTGCTACAAAATCTCTCTCTAGTTTGGTAGCGATATAGCTCTTTTCATCATTAAGACTCATAGCTACCTCTCGCATAAAATCATTATCACTTACTATCTCTATCCCTAAAGCTGCTTGACCCATTGGGGGAATCATAAATGATAATTTCTCAACAAAAGGAATATCTTTTAGAAGGTCTAATCTCTGCAAACCAATATATGCTAAAATAATAGCATCATACTCACCATCTTTTAGCTTTCTTAGTCTAGTATTTACATTACCTCGTAAATCTTTGACTGTAAGGTCTGGACGGACTTGAAGGATTTGCATTCTTCGTCTAAGGCTTGTTGTGCCTACCACTGCACCTTGAGGCAAAGACTCTAGGGAAGTATATTTATGAGAAAGGAGAACATCGCTTTGATCTTGCCTTTGTGTAATTGCTACTAACTCTAAACCCTCAGGAATATAAGTAGGCACATCTTTAAGTGAATGCACAGCCATAGTGGCATTTCCTGCTAGCATCTCATCTTCTAATTCTTTGGTAAAGTGACCTTTCCCACCAATAAGTGCTAGAGGCTTATCTAAAATTTTATCGCCTCTGCTTGTAATTTCATTAAGTTCTACACTCACTTGTGGAAAACTTTTTTCAATACGCTCTTTAATATGATATGCTTGCCAGAGTGCTAGATTACTAGCTCTGGTTGCTATAATGATTTTATTCATTAGAGTACTTTATGGAAGGAATTTTTTATATTTATCACGCATCTTATCCCACTTGCCATCTACATAAACAGTTGGTGTACCTGTAACCATTACTTTGGCTGCTAATGCTTCATCTTGGCTTATAGCTTCTTGTACCTCTTTGGCTTCTATCTCTTCTTTTGTTACTACAAAACCACTATGGTCTTTGACTGCTTTGATGATTTTATCTACATCTGTCTCTCTAGCATCTATTTTTAGAGAATAGAGTTTATAGACTACATCACTTTGCCCTTTATGCTGTGCTATATGCATAATGCGTACCAAAGTACCTGATACTGGATGAATACGAAGCAGTGGTAAATGATAATAATAGAGAGCAAAAGTTTTAGGATATTTTTTGACTGCATCCATAATCTCTGGCATAATCTCCATACAGAATGGACATTGAGGATCAGAGAAAATTACTAATTTATGTTTCGCATTTTTATCACCAAAAAGAAGATGGTCATTTTTATAATACTCCACACTCAAAGATGGCTTATACTCATTGACATAATTTCTTTTTGTATCCATATTCATAAGTACAGGAGTAATCAAGTCACCATTTACAAATACAGTTTGTGGTACAGATACCTCTTTGCCCTTATGTTTGAGTTTCATATTGGTAAGATAAACTTCCCACCCTTTAGCTGTATCAATTTTTCTTGTTTCAATAATTTCTGAGCCTAATACCTCTACAGCAGGATTTTTAACAATAAACTTTTTAAAATACTTTGTAAGATCACCTTCACTCATACCTGCACTAAGAATTGCCGTTGTGGCTATGGTACTCGTCAATAATTTCGACATCAATGACATCATCATCTCCTTTTTGATTAAAATTTGGTTTTTCTGGTGTTACTTTAGCAATAAATTGTAAATAGAGTGTATACAATAGAGCCATAACACCAAATGTATCACTCAATATACCTGGTATAATAACCAAAATAGACCCCAAAAGATATGCCATACTAGCATTTTGAAAACTCTGTATATCTAATTTACCTTTAGAGACATTCATCATGCCCCCTTCAATAGTATACTGAGAATTTCTAAGAAGTTTAATTCCTACAAATATTGTTCCCACTATCCATAATACACTCCACCCTGCACCCAGCTCCTCTACCACACTCAAAGAGAGATAGAGTTCTGCAAATAAAAATGGAATTAAAAGTATAATTACCATACTTGACTCATTATTTTTGGAATAATATCCTCTACAGATATAGTCTCTTTAGATAATCCATCTCTTTGTACTATTTCAACTAAACCATCTTTTAGATTTTTACCAATAACAAGTCCAAGAGGTATACCAATGAGTTCAAAATCTTTCATTTTAAATCCAAATCTCTCTTTTCTATCATCTAATAGTACTTCTACTCCTTTCTCTTTAAGTACTTGATATATTTTATTTGCTAGTTCTACTTGTGCTTGGTCTTTGATATTAGAGATAATAATACTTAATGCAAAGGGTGCGGTCTCTTTTGTCCAGATACACCCTTTATCATCATGGTGTTGCTCAATAATTGCAGCCAAAATACGACTTACCCCAATCCCATAAGTTCCCATCTCAAATGCTTGCGTTTTTCCATGTTCATTTAAAAAATTTGCACCAAGAGGAGTAGAGTATTGAGTACCTAATTGAAATATATGTCCTACTTCTATGCCTTTGGTATATCGAAGCTTATTCGCACAGTGTACGCAGGTATCACCCTCTTGTACTGCTACTATATCTTGATAGTTAGCTTCATACCCTTTGAGATCAATACCAACAAGATGATAATCTACTTCATTTGCACCACAAATAAGATTTGTAGCATCTTGTAGCATAGTGTCAAAAACTATCTCTATACCTTCAGGTACTATAGTAGGACTCATATACCCTGCAACTAATCCAACTTCTGCTAACTCTTCTTCTGATATATCTACAAGCTCATTTGCACCTACGCTATTGCATGCTTTTACCTCTTGAAGCTCTTCAGAACCACGCAGTGCAAAAAGTACTATTTTGCTCTCGCCCTCATCAAAAAGTGCTTTTTTGGCAACAGTTTTAATAAGATAAAATGGGTCAACATGAAAAAATTTACTGAGTGCATCAATAGTAGTGGTATTTGGTGTATAGAATTTAGCATATACTGCTTCAGGAGGCTCTACTTCACAGATTTTTTCTGCTCTAATAGCTGCTTCTATATTAGCAGCATATTCACACTCTTCACATACAACGATAGTATCTTCACCACTCTCAGCCAATACCATAAACTCTTTACTACCACTTCCACCAATAGCTCCGCTATCTGCTTCTACTACACGAAAATCAAGTCCAAGTCTTGTAAATATTTTTTTATAAGTCTCTTCCATATAAGCAAATTCTCGTTGCATATCTTCTTTGGATGCATGAAAACTATAGCCATCTTTCATCAGAAACTCTCGCCCACGCATAAGTCCAAACCTAGGTCTAATCTCATCACGGAACTTAAGATTAACCTGATAAAGGTTTAAAGGCAATGCTTTATAACTTTTGACACTCTGTTTAACAAGATTTACCATCATCTCTTCATGCGTTGGTCCAAGTACAAAGTCATTATTTTTACGATCTTTAAAACGCAAAAGCTCTTTACCATATTTATCAAATCGTCCACTCTCTTGCCAATAGCTAGCAGGAGTTACAAAACCCAAGCTTACCTCTTGACAATTTGCTCTGTTTAGTTCCTCTTTAACAATATTTTGAACTTTATCTAATACTCTTTTTCCTAAAGGTAAATAGTTATAAAGTCCACTACCTACACCTTGAATATATCCTGCACGGATAAGGAAAATATGACTAGCTAAGGTTGCATCATTTGGAGTCTCTTTTGTTGTAGGAATAAGTAATTGTGTTACTCTCACGATCTGTATCCTTTATGGTGGTCTTGTTTATATAATTTAGTATTTATATTTTCTGTATTTACATCAAAAATATTCTTAAGAGCATCAATACCACCTGCTCCCTCTTTTTCGCGTGAACTTTGACGCATTTTTACAGTTGGTTTATGCAAAAAGCTATTAAACATCTGATTAGCCATTTTTCTCATATTATCTTCTGAGTCTTTCGGAACAAAACCTTTTTTAATAGCTCTTGTTAACTCTTCTTCTATAGCTTGATCTACCTTTTCACGCATACCTTTTATCACAGGTTCTACAGATAATGCTCGTAACCATTTATAAAATTCATCTCTATATTTATCTACAATTTCATTTGCTTTTAACGCCTGCTCTTGACGCATAGCATGATTACTAGCCGAAATATTTTGCAAATCATCTATACGAAAAATTTTTAATTGCTCAATATGAACTTCGGCTATATCTCTAGGTATTGCCATATCAAACCATAATCGTTTTATATCCCTTTTTTCAACCATGCTTTGAACAATAACAGGCTCTGGCGAAGATGTGGCAGTAAAAAGAAGTCTATAACGATTAAGGTATTTAGGAAGCGTATCAAAAGAGTCTACTTTAACATTTTCCCCAAGTTCATCAGCTATTTTTTGTATCTTTTTTGTATCTCTACCCAATAATACCACATCACATCCTGCACGCAAAAGATGTTTAGCCGCCAACTGACCCATCTCACCAGCACCTACTACAACACCTACCATACCTGCTAAATTATCTCCCATAATCTCAGAAGCCTGTGCAACGGCTACAGAAGCAATAGAGATAGGACTTTGGGAAATTTGTGTAGCATTCCGTACCTCAGCAGCACACTTTACTGCATACGAAATAATACGATTAAGCCTTTTTTCGGCTGTATAGTTAAGATATGAAAATTTATACGCATCTTTAACCTGTCCTGTAATTTGAGACTCTCCAATAACCAAAGAGTCCAAAGATGAGACAACAGAAAAAAGATGATGAATTGCTTCTTCATCATCTACTCTATGAGATAACTCTTCAAGCTCATAGAAATTAATCCCACTCTTTTTGGCAAAAAGACCCAAGATAGCATGGTATGTAGCAAAATTATCTCTTGTAGCTGCTACTACTTCGATACGATTGCAAGTAGAAACAATAAAGACTTCATAAATAAAATCAAAACTAGCTAATCTATCAAGCATCTCTTTTTTTTCTACATCATCTTTAAAAGCCAATTTTTCTCTAGTTGGTAAATCACATTTTTTATAGTTAAAACTTACTACTTGATAATACATTAAAAATCTCTCTCAATCATCTCTTTAGCAATAGTACTAAGAGCATCTTCCCCTTCTGTACTCATAAGAGTAATCGCTTCATCTATAAGAGCCTTAGCTTCTGCATACGATTGCTCAATAATTTTATGGTTTTTCATTTGTACTTTTATCCACTCTTGCTCATTTTTTTTAAGTTTTTTACCATGCATAAATTTAAATTTTTCTTGCTCTGTAGTATCAAGTTTTTCATAAAGATAAATATATGGTAGGGTTGTTTTACCCTCTTCAAAATCATGTAAGGCAGGTTTCCCTAGGGTTGCACTATCTGAAGTAATATCCAAAATATCATCTATCATCTGAAAAGCTAATCCCAAATTGCGTCCATAGATACGATAAGGTTCAGGTTTTTTCCCTGCTAGAAGTGCTGCAGACTCTGCACTTGCTTCAATAAGAGAGGCTGTTTTTTGATAAATCATCTTAAGATAGGCATCTTTATTTGTGGTAAATGATTGTGACAAACTTACATCTCTTAACTCACCAAGGCTTAACTGAACAACTGCATTAGAGATAATTTGTGCGATCTTTGGATCTATCTCTCCTAGTTCAAAAAAGCCTTTAGAGTAGAGTATATCTCCAAACATTATTGCTGTTTTATTGCCATAGAGTGCATTGATAGAGGGTTTATTGCGTCGTACATCAGCATCATCTATTACATCATCATGCAATAAACTCGCTGCATGTATCATTTCGACTATTGCAGCTGTTTTTACCACACGCAAATTAGACCCAGCAATACGCAATATAAGTTTAGCTCTTAATCGTTTTCCAACAGGAAGCTTTGCATAAAGTCCAAGTATTTCAGGTTCATCTAGGTCTATTATATACTGTTCTATCTTTCTTTCTACAGCTTTTAACATGGCTATTTCCTACTCACACTGTGTGACAATACTACCTACAAGGTTAATAAAGACAGAGTTTGTTCTATCTTCTAATTCTGGGTCAATTATCATAGATTTAAGCAATTTTTCATGCTCTTCTTCTAAACCTCTCTCTTCAAGCATCTTCTCAGCAATAGCAAGTCGTTGAAATACTCTTTCTACTTCCATCTCTACAATATTTTGGTTTGCAGTTTTTGCAATAGCAAAATAGTTACTTTTTGGTGTTCCTACAAATGCATCATCATCATCAAATATATTCATGGTTTTTTATTCCCTATAATTATTAATTTTAAACTAGGTTATTATAACCAAAAAACTTTACTTTCAGCAAAAGCAATATATAAGCTTTTAAAATGCTCTTTAGTATGAGTCGATTCTAAGCGTCTCTAGGATATAATCTAGCTTATTTTTTTGGGATTTATATCCTAATTGGGCATATAAGGAGTCTTATGAACGATCTGTTTAAAGAAAATGAAGCTACCCAAGAGGTATTGATAGAAGATAGTATTAGTAAAAGTTACTTAGACTACTCAATGAGTGTTATTATTGGTCGAGCATTGCCTGATGCTAGAGATGGGCTAAAGCCCGTTCATAGAAGAATTCTTTATGCTATGAGTGAACTAAATTTAGGTCACCGTAGTCCATACAAAAAATCTGCTAGGATTGTAGGCGACTGCATCGGAAAATATCACCCACATGGTGATTCTGCGGTCTATGATGCGTTAGTTCGATTGGCACAAGACTTTTCATTACGGGCACCTATTATAGATGGTCAAGGAAACTTTGGTTCTGTAGATGGCGATAATGCGGCTGCTATGCGCTACACTGAGGCGAGAATGACCAAAATAGCAGAAGAGCTACTTAGGGATATTGATAAAGATACTGTGGATTTTGTACCAAACTATGATGATAGTATGCACGAGCCTGATGTATTACCTAGTCGTATTCCAAATTTATTGCTTAATGGGAGTTCTGGTATTGCTGTTGGTATGGCAACCAATATCCCTCCACATAGATTAGATGAACTTATTGAAGCCCTTCTTCTTAGAATAGATAAAGAAGATTGTTCTATAGAAGACCTTATGGGTGCGGTAAAAGCTCCTGATTTTCCTACAGGTGGTATTATTTTTGGACGCAAAGGGATTACAGATGCCTATACTACAGGTCGTGGTCGTATTAAAGTTCGTGCAAAAACGCATATAGAACAAAAAGGCAATAGAGAAGTTATTGTTTTGGATGAACTCCCTTATATGGTGAATAAATCACGATTAATAGAGAATATTGCACAACTAGTACGCGACAAGCAGATTGAGGGAATATCAGAAATTAGAGATGAATCTGACCGTGAAGGTATTCGTGTAGTTATGGAACTCAAAAGAGATGCAATGAGCGAGATAGTACTCAATCACCTCTTTAAATCTACACAGATGCAGACGACTTTTGGTATTATAATGCTAGCTATTGTTAATAAAGAACCTAAAGTATTTAATCTTATGGAGTTACTAGACCTCTTTTTGGGTCACCGCAAAACTGTTATTATTCGTAGAACTATCTTTGAACTAGAAAAAGCAAGAGCAAGAGCTCACTTGCTAGAAGGCTTAAAAATAGCTGTGGATAATATAGATGCTGTTATCCAAATAATTCGTGAGAGTGAAGATAGTGATACAGCCAAACTCACTCTTATAAGTAACTTTAATCTCTCAGAAATACAGGCTAGTGCTATTTTGGAGATGAAGCTTAGAAGACTTACAGGATTAGAACAAGAGAAGATAGAAAATGAGTTAAAACAACTTCTTGAACTTATTGCCTATCTTGAAAGTATCCTCCAAAGCGAATCTATGATAAACAAAATTATTCGCGAAGAGTTAGTAGAAATTGGAGATAACTTCAAAACACCTAGACGAACAGAAGTTATTGATGATTATGATGATATAGATATTGAAGACCTTATTCCTAATGAACCTATGGTTGTGACTATTACACATAGAGGCTATATCAAAAGAGTTCCTGTTAAGCAGTATGAAAAACAAAAAAGAGGTGGCAAAGGCAAAATAGCAGTTACTACTTATGATGATGACTTTATCGAACGATTCTTTATCTCTAATACACATGATACTTTAATGTTTGTTACCAATCTCGGACAACTCTATTGGCTTAAAGTCTATCGTGTACCAGAAGGCTCACGAACAGCCAAAGGAAAAGCTGTAGTAAATCTGATTAATTTGCAACAAGATGAAAAGATAATGGCGATTATTCCTACAACTGATTTTAATGATGATAAAAGTCTTGTGTTCTTTACTAAAGGTGGTATTGTTAAACGAACAAACCTTAGTGAGTACTCTAATATCCGTAGCAATGGGGTAAGAGCAATTAATCTTAATGAGGGTGATGAGGTAGTTGAATCAAAAATTGTACTCCCTCATACTAAGTGGCTATTTGTAGCAACTAAAAAGGGTCTGTGTATACGATTCAAAGTAGCAGATGCCAGAGAGATAGGTCGTGTTGCTAGAGGTGTTACTGCTATTAAGTTCAAGATAGAAGATGACTTTGTTTGTGGTGCATCTACTATAGAAGATGAAAATGATGAGATCTTGATGATTAGTGAAAAAGGTCTAGGTAAACGAACAACAGCTACAGAGTACCGTGAACAATCAAGAGCTGGTAAGGGTGTAATAAGTATGAAAATTACACCAAAAACTGGTGATGTTGTAGGCGTTGTATTAGTAGAAGAAGATAAAGACTTAATGTGTTTAACAAGCATAGGCAAGATGATTCGTGTAGATATGAATACTATTCGTAAGGCTGGAAGAAATACTTCTGGTGTGAAAGTTGTATCTGTAGAGAAAAAAGATATGGTTGCTAGTGTAGCAAAATGTCCTAAAGAGAATAAAATTGATGAAGAAATTATAGATAAGGGGTTATTAAGTGAGTAGATATAATGTTGCAGTAGTTGGTGCAAGTGGAGCAGTGGGTGAAGAGCTTTTTCGTGTGTTAGAAGCGTTAGATTTTCCTATTAATGAATTATTGCCTTTGGCAAGTGCTAAATCAGCTGGAGAACTTATTGAGTTCAAAGAAAAAAGTTACCGTATAGAAGAGCTAACTGAAAATGTTTTTGAGGGAAGAGATATAGATATAGCTTTCTTTTCTGCTGGTGGGAATATCTCTGCACATTATGCTAAATATGCTGTAGAAGCTGGTGCAGTCGTAATTGATAATACTAGTCATTTTAGAAATGATGATGCAATACCATTGGTAGTACCAGAGGTAAATCCTGAAGATATTAATGCTTGGAGACAAACAGGTATTATAGCAAATCCTAACTGTTCTACAATTCAAATGGTACAACTTTTAAAGCCTCTTGATGACCTTTATGGTATTAAAAGAGTTGATGTGAGTACATATCAAGCTGTAAGTGGTGCGGGAAAACAAGGCATGGAAGAGCTAGTCAAACAGATGCAAGCATTTTTTAATTTTAAACTTGATGATGAAAAAGCTGAAGCTTTTGCCCATCAAATTGCACTCAATGTAATCCCTCAAATAGATGTACCACAAAAAAATGGCTACACAAAAGAAGAGATGAAAATGACAAATGAGACAATCAAAATTATGCATAAGAACTTTCCTGTCTCTGCTACTTGTGTGCGTGTACCAGTACTACGAAGCCATAGTGAAGCTATTACAATTACCTTTGAAGATGGTGTTGAAGTAAATGTAGAAAAAGCAAGAGAAGTTTTAGCAAATTTTGAAAATGTTAAAGTTATTGATGATTTAGAAAATAATGCGTATCCAATGCCTATAATCTCTACAAATACAGACTATACTTATGTTGGAAGAATTAGAAAAGATATTTATGCAGATAATATTTTACACCTTTGGGGTGTAGCAGATCAGGTGCGTGTGGGTGCGGCAACGAATGCAGTCCGTATTGCACAAAAATGGATTCAATTAGAAGAAGAGGTATAACTAATGATAGAGAAGATTTTTGAAGGTCTTATTTGGAGAAGTCGTTTTGTTGTTATATTAGCAGTAATATTTGGTTTGGTAGGGGCGATTGTTCTCTTTGTCGTTGCATCACTAGATATTTGGCATGTTGCAACACATACCTTTACCGTAATCACTACAGGTGCACATCCTGAACATTTTCATGAAGATATAGTAGCTGGTATTATTGGTGCTGTTGACCTCTATCTTATTGCTGTTGTTATGTTTATTTTCTCTTTTGGTATTTATGAACTTTTTATCTCTGATATTGATGAAGCAACTAAAGAGAAAAATGGAAGCCAAATACTTGCTATACACTCTTTAGATCAACTCAAAGATAAAATTGCAAAAGTAATTGTTATGGTTCTTGTAGTTAACTTTTTTCAAAGAGTTTTACATACAGAATTTGCAACACCATTAGAGATGCTCTATTTTGCTCTTTCTATTGCAGCTCTTGCTGTAGGTCTTTACTTTTTGGGTAAAGTAGGAAAATAGTTACATTTAAGTAAGAGAATATAAAAAGGATTTTGAAAATGAGTAATAAAATATTTGTAGATGCTTGTCTAGGTAAAGAAACACCCTATACTCCTGTATGGATGATGAGACAAGCAGGACGGTATCTTCCTGAATATATGGCAGTTAGAGCAGAAGCGGGTAACTTTTTGAACTTATGTCATGACCCTGAAAAAGCAGCAGAAGTTACTCTGCAACCACTTGATATTGTAGGTGTAGATGCTGCTATACTCTTTTCGGATATATTAGTAATACCTGACGAGATGGGTATGGACTTGGAATTTATCAAAGGATTTGGACCAAAATTTAATGATCCACTTCAGTCACAAGAAGACCTAGATAGACTTATAGGTGGATCTGAGGCTGCAAGCAAACTTACTTATGTCTATGAGACTATTGAGCTTTTGCGAGAGCAGTTAGATGCAAGAGGTGATAATAAAGCCCTCATAGGCTTTACAGGAGCTCCTTGGACACTTGCTACTTATATGATAGAGGGGCAAGGGACAAAAACTTATAATATTTGTAAAAAGATGATGTATTCTAATCCAAAACTTCTGCACAACATATTAGCCAAAGTTACAGAAGTAATTAAGCTCTATATGGAAAAACAGATAGAGTCTGGTATAGATGTAGTACAAATTTTTGACTCTTGGGCTGCAGCTATAGAGCCATCTAAATATGATGAATTTAGCTGGAAATATATGGTAGAGATTGCTGACTATCTCAAATCCAAGTATCCTGATACTCCTATTATTATGTTTCCAAAAGGTATCCCATCATTCTTGGATGAGGTATATGGTAACTTTGATGTATTTGGTGTGGATTGGTCTACTCCTATGGCAGATGCCAAAGAAAAATTGGGTGATAAGTATGTACTCCAAGGAAATATGGAGCCATGTAGACTCTATAGCCAAGAAGCTACAAAAGAGTGTGTAGAGTCACTAGCAGAGACTATGAAGGATGGTAGACATATCTTCAATTTAGGGCATGGTATACTTCCTGATGTTCCTGTAGAAAATGCAAAGTATTTTGTAAAGCTTTGTCAAGAAGCATCAAAACGAAAATAAAAGGTATATAGTGAAAAAAATATTTCAACTTAAACAAGAGAATAAACACCCCGATCGTATAATAGAAGCCATTAAAAATGAGCTTCGTAAGTATGTCAAAAGAGAAAGAGCCAAAAAGTTACCTGATGGAAATGATTTTTGGGATTTAACATGTAAATTTGGTGCTACTAGTGAACAGTCACAGGCTATGCCATTTGCTCAGCTTATAAAATCATTAGATGAAGCAAGAGTTAATGAGTGGCAAGAGTGTTTTGTAGAGATAACTTCTAGAGCCAAAAAGAAAATACTGCAAGATGACAAAAATAATCAAGAAGTATAGATAAATAGATAGCATTAAAGCTTATCAATATATAATATTACAAATTATGAATGGAGATCTTTTTTAGATGTTTGACTTTTGGAATAATGAGGCTGACGATTATAGTTGTACAGAGTGTAATAAAGAGAATGATGCCGAGAATAAATTTTGTATTTATTGTGGCAAACACCTCCCAACTGATGAAGAGCGTGAATTAGTAAAAAATCTTAGAAAAACTCGTAAATGTAAATGTAATAAATGTAATCATAAAAATGATTGTAATGATGAGTTTTGTATGCAGTGTGGGAATGCCCTGAAGGGTAGTATGAGTGATGAAGAGCTTTATGATCATGTGATGATGAGTCTAGATGGTATTGTTATTGCTCTTTTAGCAAAAATTGCAAAAATTGGTGGTCGTATAGGAAAAAATGAGATTGATTTCTTTAGAAATGCCTTTGCTGTCTTAGCAAAGAAAAGATCACAAAATAAACAGATAGTCAATATTTATGCACAGATTTTAGATCAAGAAAAAAGAAATCTAGCAAATGTAGATACTCTAACTCGAAAAATATCCTCTATGAAAATAATGCGAGACCTTAAAATAGAAATTATTAGGCTCTTTGTAGAGCTTGGCTACATTGATAAGAATTACCAAGCAAAACAAGAAGATATTATATTAAAAGTCGTTAAACACTTATCACTAGAGCCAATTATATATCAGAATATTAAACATGAGTATGACCCTGAAGATAGAACTCTTCAAACACGAGATGATGAGCTTACGCTAGAGGCTAGTTATAAGATACTAGAAATCACCCCAAGAGATCCAGCAAATGTAGCAAAACGAAACTATAGAAAGCTAGTAAGACAATACCATTATGATTCTATTGTAAGTAAAGATCTACCTGAAGATATGATACATTTTGCTGAAGAAAAGCTCAAACGCATCAATGCTGCTTATGCTATAATTAAACAAGAACAGGAAAAATAATATGATAAAAGTATGTATTAATTGTAATGCACAAAACCTTGAAGAGGCTATTTTTTGTAAAAAATGTGGTACAAAATTGCCCACAATCAAAGAGGTTGAAAATGCTCTTAGAGAAGACCAAGAAGAGGCAGATAAAAAATGGAAAGAAGAAGTAGAAAAAACCAAACAACAAAATGAAGCTCTTAATGAAGAGAGGAGAAATGAGGGGAGTGTTATTCCTTATGGTAGTAAAAAAAGCTCCCTCCCTCAAAAAGCAATAAAAGCAAAGACTCTATCTAAGGCACAAATGCCTCCCCAACAAGCAACTACAAGAAGAAGTAGACCTAAAGAGAAAGAAGAGAAAGATTATAGTAAAATTATTATTATAATGCTATCTCTAGTAGTTATAGGAGCTTCTGGGTTCTTTGGATATAAATACCTTACAGATCAGGGTATTACTATGGATACAATCTCAGCCAAAATAAAAGAACAGAGTGATAAATTTAATAAAGAACCCGAAGATAATGCTGTTAATATTGGAAGAGAATCAGGTACCTTTGTAGATGCTCAAACAGGATTAATATGGCAAGATAATGAAGAGGCACAGACTATTATTAGAGACTGGGATGAAGCAGAATCATATTGCAACAACTTATCATTAGCTAATAAAAATGACTGGAGACTTCCATTAAAAACTGAATTAGAGAGCATATCAGATACAGGAAATATCCCTGCTATCAAAAATGGCTTTATGTATGTATCACCCACTCACTATTGGGGTTCTCCGATCAAAATAGGAAGTACTTTTGCATGGCATATATATTTTGGTGATGGTGGTGGTAGTTACTATGAAACTATGGATAATCTTAACTCTGTTCGATGTGTAAGAGAAGATTAAAATTAGAGCCTAAACAATGATATTTCCTGACCTAAAAATAATTGAAAAAATTCCTATAGATGAGCGTCTATCTCATCTAGGAAATAAAAAAAAACTACCACATACTCATAAAAACTTTCGTTCCAATATGATGCTTAACCCTCTGCAACTCAAACATCTTAATCGTATTGATATGCATTCTGCTGATATGATTACGCTTAATCTAGAAGATGCCATTGCACCCTCTCGCAAAAAAGAGGCACTTAGCAATATAGCTCTATTTCTTTCGCATCTTGAATCTTCACAAAGTTTTATTATTATACGAACAAATCCTATAGATGCAGGTGGAGATAAAGAGATAGAGTTTTTGAATGATTTCTCTTTTGACGCTATTCGATTGCCAAAAGTAAAAAATCAGACCCAAATAGCCAAAGCTCTTAAAATACTCCCTGAAGAAAAAGAGCTTCATATTTCGCTAGAAACCAAAGAGGCATTTAAAAACCTCTCTACTTTAAGAATAGATCCACGCCTTACTACCGCTAATATAGGAATCCTAGACCTTTTAAGCTCTTTAGGACTTCCACAATCATTAGTTACACTCAATAATCCTACAATAGATTATATTCTAAGTAAATTCTTGGTTGATGCCAAAACAGCAGGAATTTTACCTATATCATTTATGTACCAAGAGTACACAAACATAGAGACCTTTACACAGTGGTGTCACAAAGAAAAAATGATGGGATTTACAACAAAAGCCTGTATGGGTCCTGCACAAGTGGCAATAGCCAATACAATCTTTGGAGTCTCACAAGAGGCACTCAAAAGAGCAAAATATATTAAAACTATCTTTGAACAACACTCCGCAAACAATATACATGGCTTTATGGATGCAGAGTATGGATTTATAGATGAGCCAATTTATAGAGATGCTCTTTTGGTACTCCAAGAGAGTTAACACACTTACACTAAACGACAAAAGGTTCCCATGCAATTTGAAACATATCCATTTGAAAAACTAAATCTTCTCTTAGAAAATATCACTCCCAACCAAGAGTATACACCTCTTAGCCTCACCATAGGAGAGCCTCAATTTAATACACCACAGTTTATACTTGATGCCTTAAACCAAAATGTATCACTACTTAATAAATATCCAAAAACTTCTGGTGAGCCTATATTACGAGAGGGTATGCTAACTTATCTTAAAAATCGTTTTGATTTACAACTTGACAATACTCAAATCATTCCTACTTTTGGAACGCGTGAGGTACTCTTTAATTTTCCTCAATTTTTGCTCCATGATATAGATAATCCAGTTATGGCATTTCCTAATCCATTTTATCAAATATATGAAGGTTCTGCAAAAGCAAGTCGAGCCAAAGTAATTTATTTAAATCTCAATAGTGAAAATAACTTTTTGCCTATTATAGATGAAGAAGCATTACGCACCTGTGATTTTGTAATTTTGAACTCTCCTAATAACCCAACTGCTTCTGTAATGGATATGCAAGAGCTACAAAAATGGGTACAATTAGCACTTAAACATGATTTTGTTTTGCTTAATGATGAGTGTTATTGTGACCTCTATTTAGATACACCTATTCCCTCTTTGCTCAATGCAAGTATAGCTGTGGGTAATGAGTCATTTAAAAATATCTTAGTTATCAACTCTATCTCCAAACGCTCTTCTGCCCCTGGACTTAGAAGTGGATTTATAGCAGGAGACGCTAGTATCTTACAAAAGTATATGACCTACAGAACTTATGTAGGCTGTGCCTCTCCTTTACCACTCCAATATTCGGCTTCTCTTGCGTGGGCTGACCAATCACATGTAGATGTTTTTCGCCAAAAATATATTCGTAATTTTGAATTAGCCAAAGAGATACTAGGTCTAAACCCACCAAAAGCAACATTTTATATCTGGCTAGAAGTTGAAAACGAAATAGAATTTACCATAAAACTCTACCGCGATTACAACCTCAAAGTAATCCCAGGAAGCTACCTAGGCAGAGAAAGTCAAGGAAAAGGATTTGTCCGTTTAGCACTAGTCTACGAAGAGTCATTAACTCGTGACGCACTTAATAGAATTGCCCTATTACTTTAAGAGAGGATTAATAAAAAATATAAATTAGGTAACAACTCTACATTATAACAGATATACTTAGTTGTGATTGTTACCTAGTCCCTTATGTATAAAAATGCATAATGCATCAACAGTCTTCTTTGCTCATATTTTAATACACTAAATGAGATTGTTTAACTATCAGAAAAAAATAAATTCTTCAACTCTAAATTACATACTATATATTTCCGATCTATATTATTTTTTTTAATAAACTTTTGAATCTGTTCGATAGTATAATCATCAAAATCTTCTCTTTCCATATCTCTAAAAATAAGATGAGGTTTGTCGCTAATAATCATTTTTTTTAATTTATATTTATTAAGAGATATAAATAGATATGGAAATGGAAATAGAGATATTTTTAATACAAAATAAAAAAACACATTCGTTTTTCTATTCCAAGGTTTAAATATAGCATTTTCAAAAGATACATGATTTAAAGTTGTTTCTTCAAATATCATTTTTTGAACTTTACGAATAAGTTCATCCCTGTAAATACC
>JADGDQ010000040.1 GCA_016744805.1 Sulfurovaceae bacterium | reverse complement strand
ATCATATTCATTGAGAATCCGTTTGTATAAATTTACCAGCTTTTCTATCTTTGATAATAGTGTTATATTCTCCTGCAACACCATTTATGGCAAGATAAACACCATAAGTATTAAGAGCTTGTATATACCCTATAGCTAAAGCTAGATTTGCTGTGGCTTCTATAGGGTTTATAGAAAAAGGAACCATAGAAGCAGTAAAGACTATTTTTTTGTCTAAGTGTTGCGATGCCAAAAAAGAGGCACTTTTGTCTATTGTATCACTTCCATGGACTATAATTATAGAGTCATATACGGAATTTTTGACAGTTCTCCAAAGATACTCTCTATCATTATTATTCATATCAAGACTATCTTTATCTATAATAGTAACTAGTTCAAATTCACAAAGCCATTGTGAAAAAATTTCTCTTAAGGCTTTGGCGTTACTATCAATTTCTAAAGAACCATCGAATGGATTATAGACTTTGTTAAAAGTCCCTCCTGTACTAATAATAAGTATTTTGCTAGAAGGTCTTTGCATTTTTGTATTCTGCTACTTCACTCTCTACCATAGCATCAATCATTCGTACATAGAGATCATTAATAAGATTAGGAGAGAGTTCTAGTGAGATTGCTTGTTCTCTTGCACGCGAGATTACATCACTAATACGATCTTCTGCTTTTATCTCATCTATAGAGTCTTTGAAGTGTGCTATTTGTTTGATATAGTTATTTCTTTTGGCAATAAGTTTAATAATCTCTTCATCAACTTTATCAATCTCTGCTCTAGCTTCTTCTAATCCATTACACTTTTTGATATTCATCATATTTTCCTTCTATTTTATTTAACCAGAAATCATTTTAGAGACAAGACCTTTTTGATCTTGGTTCTCAGCTATTACTACACCTGCTATATGAAGTGGCACAAAAATCACTACTATCCATGCAACTAGCTCATGAATTTCCTTGATAGAGTGTGTAAAATCTTTGCTTAACCCTAATGGTTCATACCAAGTCAAAATTAATCCACTTACAGCCATAAAGAGTAATATAGCATAAAATACTTTATAGCTATTATGGACTATATGCATATGTATAGACTCATTATGGTCATATCCAAAGCCTTTTTCTTTCCAAAGAATAAAAAGACGAACAACAAGTAATATTGCAAATATCATACCAAATATTATATGCCACTCCCACATAGGAGTTCGTATAGCTTTGGCTATAGCCTTGGCTTGTTCTAAAGAGACTTCTATACCATAAGATGATAATTTTTCTATGATAATAGTTGAATTATCTCTCCAGCTTAAAAATGTCTTTCGTAGAAAAAAAGTTCCAAGAAGACCTGAAATTGCAATAACATTTAACCAGTGCCAAATTCTTAGTAAGAGTGAATAATTTGTTTTCATCAAATATACCTTCTATTAGATTTTAACTATTTAGTAGCTTATCAAAAATAATCATTTAAGTGGCTGAAGTGTGATAGTAAAAATAGCACCTTTTTTGTTATTATGGACAGATAATACGCCATTACAGTGTTCTTCTATAATAGTCTTACTCATATAGAGTCCTAAGCCTGTACCATTTTTATTATCTTTTGTACTAAAATAGGGGTCAAAAATAGTATCAATAAATTCATTAGGAACACCACCGCCATTATCTCTAATTTCTAAAATTTTATTGTTGTCCTTAATATAAGTTATAATATATATTTGAGGGGTTTGTATAGATTTTTCTATCAAAATATCTTCAGCATTTTTTAGTATATTTAAAATAACTTGTTTAAGTTCATTTGGATAAGTTACAAAACTACTATCACAGTTTAGCTCTTTGACTACTTCTATTTTATGGTTATGCAAAGAGGTACCTATAATTTTAAGAGCACTCTCTATTAAGAGACAAAAATTTGTTTTTTTCTTCTCTTTAGTTGGTTTAAAAAAGTCTCTAAAATCATCTATTGTTGCACTAAGGTGTTGAGAATAGTTAGATATGGCATCAGTTTTTCTAATAATATCTTCTTTTGAGACATTTTTCATCTCAGCTTTCATCCTAAGAACAAGACTCGCTGATGAAATAGCAGAAAGGGGTTGTCTCCATTGATGAGCAATCATAGCAATCATCTCTCCCATTTGTGCAAGACGAGATTGTTGTAAAATCTGTTTATCTTTTCGTTTATTATTTTCCATCTCTTCTTGGAGTGCTATATTTTTTTCTTCTAATTCTAAAGTTGTTTGAGATATAAGGTGTGTTAAGGCTTCAAGCATCTCATTTTGTGGACTTTTTGGTGACATTTGTAGTGCAAGGTTTTTGATAACATGTAATGGTTTTGACTCACTAAGACTTAGAATTGTCATTGTTTGATTAAGTAGTTCCATCTTGGATAGGGATTTATTGAAATAGAACTCTCCATAGGTAAAAAAGCCACTAATGGGTGCTATATTATTAAGTGGTTCAAGCTCATCTTTGATACTCTCTCCCATAATAGATTTTCTTGCCATACATGAATAAATAAACATAGATTCACTACTATTTAATACATGTGATATAGAGAGTTTCTCTTTTTCTTTGAGTATCATCTCTACATTTCCATATCCAAATGTTACCTTGTCACCCTCTTTTAGATTTCCTGCAAATATTAATTCTCCATTATCTCCTTTGCCTATTACCGCTCGCATAATTTTAAGATCTCCTTTTTGTAAAACAAGAGGAAATGCTATACCTGTCCTTGGGAGTTGATTTGAAATATCATCTCCTAGATACTTGGAGAAAGTATCAATGGCTTTGAGTTGATCTATTTCATAAACAATATTATCTTTGGCTTTAGTAATAGTAAGTGTCTTTCCTATGCTAACCCACCCAAAAGAGGCGTGAGTATTGATAATAAGGTCTGGATTATACAAAAGAGCAATTACTGCACCATGGGTTAAAACTTGATTTTCAGTACATATAATTGTTTTTTTAAATTGAGAATTATCTCCTGCTATACCACCAGCAATTATTAAGTTTTTATCATACTCTAATAAACTATTTATATACTCTTCTCCATTCATTGATAAGCCATCAGTAAAGCTAATAGCTACAGCAATAGAGCGATTTTTATCAAACTTTTTAATTAAATCTTTTGCTGTTTGGTAACTTCCAAGGCTACTTTTTTCTATAAAATGTGTTCTTATTTGAGTATTTTCAAAAAGAGAAAACGAGAGTACTATTTTGTTATCACTTACTGTAGCATTATTAATTTCTCCATCTGTTGATGCACCAATAATATTAATATGAGGAATAATATTTTTGATATTATATATTAGTTTCCAAATATACTCTTCATCAATAATACCTGTAAATATTTGTAAAAGAATATTAGGAGAAGATTTTATAGAATTTATTTCTATAAAATGTATAAGAGATAATGTATCAGTGTAATAGATATTAAATGTTTTCATTATAGTACTACTTTAAAAGTATAATTTACATAAGTCATTATATGAAAATAAAGTAAAATAAAAGATTAATTGAAGAAAGGAGTCAAGAGAACAAGAGTCGGGACTCTTGTTCTAGCATACACTTATAAAAGAGGTTGGCAAAGACTTACTTTGCTTTAAACACAAAAAAAACAAAGTAAGTCTTGTTTTCCATTATAGCGTAAAGGAGTATACAGATGCTGAATTTTTATTACTTTAATATCAAATAGTATCATCAATTAAAAGTTTGTATAGAAATCAACATCTTTAGTTTAAACTTATGATTAATATTAAATTTTAATTAAATTTCTTATATTTATTTCCATATTTATTTTCTCTTTTGTTATTTAGTCCTGACCAGTCGCTTTTTTGTGTTACCATATCTTTCTGTTGCTGTTTTTTGTTTTGGTCTTTCTCTACAAAGATAGGTTTTCTACTCCAAGGATCCATCTCTGTGTAGTACATCAAGGTTGAATAGGTAGAGGGTGTAGGGATGAAGACTTGTACCTGCTCTGGGTTGAGTCGTAGCTCTTTGTTGGCAAACTGTTTGAGACTCTGCATATCATCCATCTGACTCCCTGGATGGGCTGCGATGAGATAGTAGGTGAGAAACTGCTTTTTGCCTGATTTTTTGTTGAGGTTATCAAAGTTCTTTTTGAAATTGGTCAGTGTCTCTTTGTTGGGTTTGCCCATAAGTTTAAGTATCTTATCCTCTGTATGCTCTGGAGCGACCTTCATCTGTCCTGAGATATGGTGATCTACGAGGGTTTTAAGGTACTCTTGACCATGTTTTTTATCTTCGTTGATGAGGTCATAGCGGATACCACTGTTGACAAATACTTTCTTCACATGAGGCAACTCTCGTATCTGTTTCAGCATTTGGATTTGTGGTTTATGGTCTGGCTTGAGTGCTCCGCAAACGGTTGAGCTAGTGCAGGGTTTATCTATGCAGACACCACTTTTCATCTTCTTATCACACTCATAGCCGTACATATTGGCAGTGGCTCCCCCTACATCGTTGATGATGCCTTTGAAATCACTATGGTTTTTGAATGCATCTATCTCACTCACCACTGACTCTTGACTCCTGCTTCGTATCGTACGCCCTTGGTGTACAGAGATAGCACAGAAGTTACACTCACCATAACATCCATGGTGGGTTGTCACAGAGAACTGTATCGTCTGTAGGGCTTTTACATCTCCTTGGGCTTTGTAGAAAGGATGCACATCTCGCTCATATTGCAAATCATAGACGCTATCTATCTGCTCTTCACTCATATAGTCTTGGGGTGGGTTCTGGATAAGCCATCTGCTATCTTGGAGTTGGCAGAGTCCTTTGGAGATGACGGGTTCGTTGTTGTTGTAGAATTGATGAAACATATTGATAAAGGCTTTTTTGTCTGCTTTGCACTCATCAAAAGAGGGGAGTTCTATGAAGCCCTCTTTGGGTTCTTTGGCTATGTAGCAGAGTCCTTGGATATCTGTGTGGCTCGCTCCATCTCTGTAGGCATTGGCTAGTTCGAGTATAGTACGCTCTGCCATACCGTAGATCAATACATCTGCTTTGGCATCAAAGAGCAGTGATTTTCGTAGTTTGTTTGTCCAGTAGTCGTAGTGTGTGACGCGTCGCAAACTCGCCTCTATCCCACCAAGGACTATAGGAACAGTATCTTTGAAGTTTTTGCGTATATGGTTGACATATTTGATACTCGCTCTATCAGGACGGCGGTTGTTGGTGATACCTGGGGTAAAGTCATCTTGTTTGCGAAACTTCTTGGTCGCTGTATAGTTGGCAACCATACTATCCACCAACCCAGCACTCACACCCCAAAAGAGCCGAGGCTCACCAAGTCGAGTGATATCTACATCAGCGTTGATATCAGGCTGAGCTATCACCCCAACTCTGTAGCCAGCATCGAGCAGTATCTTGCCGACGATAGCGATACCATTGTAGGGAGTGTCGATATAGGTATCCCCACTCACAAGTATCACATCTAGCTCACTCCAGCCTAATCGTTTGAGCTCTTTGGAGGTAGTGGGTAGAAACATGGGTTTTCCTTTTTGTTATTCATCATTTTCGTATTTTAGCATAATTTACTATTTATACAGATAGTCGATGAATCGACTCTACAGGGTTGGAACATCCATACGGTATGCTACGCGTAGGGTCGGTTCACCGACCACATATTGCAGATAGAACCTATTTAAACCTATTAAACAAATGGTCGATAAATCGACCTTACAGGTTTATTTCTAATCAAAAAAAGATATAATTAAATCCAAATATAGGGGGGGTGCTAGGGTGCTATCTATTAAGCTAACTATATGGGCTATACTCTTTGTGGTGAGTAGTGGGGCTATGTTTTCTAAATATTTTGAGAATCATAGAGTGTTGAGGGCATTGGCGGAGTTGATGGCTCTGATATCTTCGTACTATGCACTTAAGGCTATTTCTGATGATTTGATAGGAGTATCGTATCAAGGGGTAGTGAGTTATGGAGCTATAGCTATCTCTATATTTGTCTATCTCTACTATATCTCACGAAGCAGAGTCAAAAACCATGCAGACAAGCCAGCATCTGCTTTTGGTATAGCGTTTATGATACTGCTTGTATTTGTCTCTATCGTGGCTTATATCTCTTATGAGAGTGGATGGATAGACCTCAAACAGAAGAACAAAATATCTGCACTAGAGTCAAAGGGTGTCTTCGAATCTACACAAAACTACAACCAAAAGATAGCAGATGCTAAGTTCATAGCAGGGTCTGCGACATTAGAGAAGTTTGATCCAGATACTCATATAGCCAAGTTTACTCTCAAGTGGAGTCAAGAGCTATCTGAGAAGATACCCAACCCACCCAAAGATATAAGCATATCAAAAGAGATACCCAACCAAACAGTAGCAGAGATATTTAGAGATATAGGTGGGAGTGTAGAGTTTTTTGTCACTGTTCAGTTGGTAGATAAAAAGCTACAGATAGCCAAGGTATATCTGCCTAGGGAGATAGAAATAACAGACGATGTAGGTTTGGCACTGCCAAACATTACTAACCCATCGCCTAACGATACCAAACCTAAAGAAAACCTAGATAGACAAGTAGACAAAAGCGACTACATCAAACCAGCACTCATCCACATCTCAGCAGGAAGCTACACAATGGGAAGTAACGATGGAGGTAGCAATGAAAAACCACCCCACCAAGTTACCATAGACTATGACTTCGAGATAGGAAAATATGAGGTATCAGTAGAAGAATTCAAAAAATTTGTAAATGATACAAACTATAAAACAGATGCCCACAAAGGTAATGGATGTTATGTTTATACCAATGGAAGTTGGGATAAAAAAAGTGATACTAATTGGAAAAATGCATACATTACCCAAGATGATAAGCATCCAGTAGTTTGCGTGAGCTGGAATGATGCCCAAGCCTACACCAAATGGCTCAGCCAAAAAACAGGAGATACCTATAGACTCCCCACAGAAGCAGAGTGGGAGTATATAGCTAGAGCAGGCACTACTAGCAAGTGGAGCTTCGGTGATGATGAGAGCCAACTCACAAACTATGCGTGGTATACCAAAAACAATGATAACCAAACCCACCCAGTAGGCACAAAAAACCCAAACCCTTGGGGTCTCTATGATATACACGGAAATGTATGGGAGTGGTGTGAAGATTGGTATACAGACAACTATCAAAACACCCCTAGAGATGGTAGTGCCAACACAAAAGGAAAAAAAGGGTATAGAGTTCTTCGTGGCGGTTCGTGGAGCAATTATGATGACGTCTCTCGCTCCTCCAATCGTAGCAGGTTCATTCCTACTTTTAGTGGCATTAGTGTGGGGTTTCGTCTCCAGAGAACTTTACCTTAGGATTTGGCTGTTTTTATCCTTTGGGATTTTTGCTTTTTTCTTTTGAAAAGCCTCGCAGAGCGAAAATATTTTTTGAATATGTATAAGAACCTATCCGACCAAATCAAACAAATGGTCGATAAATCGACCCTACGGTGGCAATAATTATGGAAGGTATTTACGCGTAGGGTCGGTTCACCGACCACGCATCGCACACATTCCAAATATTATTTTTGAAAAAATGATGAATACTCCCAATCTTCGGGATTTTCAACCAATGCATGTTTTACGGGATTAAGATATAGATACTCTAATTTCTCTCTAAAATCTCTTTCGTTTCGTATAGTGTGTTCATAATATTTCTTTTGCCATATTGGTTTGTATCCCTCTTTGTGACGGCTATTTGATTGGTAGAGATGTTCATAAAAATCTTGTTTACAGTGTTTGGAAAAATACTGCTTTATGGTTCGTACTATATGTGGGTACTCTTTGGCACTATTTGGGGTGATGATCATGTGGATATGGTCTGGTAGGATGGTGATAGCTTCTATCTTGTAGCTGTATGTAGCCTTACTTGCTTGAAAGCTTTTACGCAATAGCTCTATGTTTTGTATCAAGATAGGGTTTCTTTGGTGGGTTACAATGGTTATGTAGTAGCTATATCCATCAAGAAAGATTCGTTTATAGTTTGCCATTTTTGATTGTATCGTAGATAGATTAAATGGTCGATAAATCGACCCTACAGGGTTGGAACAATCATACGGTATGACACCCGTAGGGTCGGTTTACCGACCACATATTGCAAATAAAACCCATTCAAAACGGTATGAGATGCGTATGCGGTTCACCGACCAATCACATGTAAACAAAACCCATTAACCCACAGGTTGGAACAATTATACTATTAACGCCTTATGCTCCACCATGCTACAGTGGTTTTGGACTACTCTCATTCCTGCGTCTTTGGCTTTTTGGGCTGCTTGGTTGTTGACGAGGTGGAGTTGTCCCCAAAATACTTTTATATCTCCTCTTGCAATAGCAGCGTCAGCGATAGCATCAAAGGCGTTGGGTTTTCTAAAGATATTGACCATATCGACAGCTACTGGTATCTCGGCTAGGGAGCGGTAGACCTTTTCTCCTAGAATCTCTTCTTCTTTTGGGTAGACTGGAATAATAGTAAATCCTTGGCTCTGTAGATACTTTGCTACTCTATGGCTTGCTTTGGTTTCATCAGGAGAGAGTCCTAAGACGGCTATAGTTTTGACAGATTCAAATATATTTTTAATCTCTTCTTTATTACTGTTGACACTTGCTAATTCACATTCCATAATAACTCCTAGTAAGTATGATATAATTTCGACCATTTTAACAAGGAAAACTAATGCTAGACTTAAATAAAATTGAAAAAGCTTATAATTGTGTCTCTGAGGTGGTTTATAATACACCTTTTAGTCATGCCCCTATATTGAGTGCTATGAGTGGGTATGAGGTGTACCTCAAAAAAGAGAATCTTCAACGAACAGGAGCTTTTAAACTAAGAGGTGCTTTTAACTGTATTGCAAACTTAATAAAAAGTGGAAACAAAGAAGGTGTAGTAGCTGCGAGTGCAGGTAATCATGCACAAGGAGTAGCCTTTAGTGCTAAGCATTTTGGAATTAGGGCTACGATTATTATGCCAGAATCTACACCTTTGACCAAAATTCAAGGAGTCAAAGAGTTTGGGGCTACTGTAATATTGAGTGGGAGTAATTATGATGAAGCCTATAGTTATGCTAGGGAGTATGCTTTTAAAGAGTCTTTAGAGTTTGTGCATCCTTTTAATCATGATGATGTGATAGCTGGTCAAGGGACAGTGGCTATTGAGATGCTGAATGAACACAAAGACCTTGATGCCGTGGTAGTGCCTGTAGGAGGGGGTGGGCTTATCTCTGGCGTAGCAACTGCTATCAAAGCAATCTCTCCATCGTGCAAGGTTATAGGGGTATCTGCCAAAGGGGCTCCTGCTATGGCAACATCTTTTCAAGAGAAAAAGCCTATTGATAGTTTGAGTGTACGGACTATTGCAGATGGTATTGCTGTGCGAGATACATCACCTACAACTTTGGAGTATCTGCTAGAGTATGTGGATGCTATGATTATGGTAGGAGAAGATGAGATAGCCAATGCTATTTTGTTTTTGCTAGAGAGACAAAAGGTCTTAGTTGAGGGTGCAGGTGCTGTGGGTGTGGCACTCTTGATGCATAATAAGCTTGACCTTCCTAAAGGGAGTAAAGTAGGTATTATACTTAGTGGTGGGAATATTGATGTAACCATGCTCTCTCTTATTATAGAAAAAGGGCTTGTCAAATCTTCACGCAAAATGAAACTTATTGTGACACTCGTAGACAAAGCAGGTTCACTTATGCACTTTACACAACTGCTCCAAGAGGCAGATGCCAATATTGTCCAAATTGGATATGACCGTACCTCTACAGACCTAAAGTTTGGAGATGCAAATGTCTCTGTAGACCTAGAGACCAAAGGAGTAGAACACCAACAAAAAGTGAGAGATATTCTGACAACACATGGTTTTGCATTTTGTGAAGAGCATTAGGATGATAGCGATTGATTTGGGTTCTAATAGCCTAAGAGTTGTAGAGATAGATTGTGATAGAGAGATATCTCTTGGCTATTTTAACACCGTAGTCAAAACAGCAGATAAGTTACATAGTAGTGGTGTTATTAGCCAAGAGGCTATAGAGAGAATTATTACAAAGCTACATAGAGCCAAAGAGCAGATAGATTTTGAGAATAAACCAGTACGAGCCATTACAACAGAGGCCATGCGACAAGCTACCAATAGCAAAGAGGCACTCTTGGCAATAGAGGAGGCTACAGGTATATCGTTTGAGATTATCTCATCAGATGAAGAGGCGATGCTTACGCTCCTAGCAGTACAACATAGATTACAAAAACTTCCTCTACAAGCCCATAACTCCTTTGTGCTTGTAGATATTGGAGGGGCTTCTACAGAAATTATCTACCACTATCCTCATAAGACTCTTAGCCGAAGTTTTCCAATAGGCATAGTTACTATCTCACAAGAGTATAAAACCCTTACACAGATAGCCAAAGCCCTACCAGTTGTTATGAAAAGTATGCAAGAGTTTACTATAGAAGTAACGGCTCTTTATGGGCAACCTGAGGCATTTGTAGCTACAGCAGGAACACCTACTACTATAGCAAGTATGAAATTAGGGCAAACCTTTGCTACTTATAATCCAGAAGTAATTAATGGAACAACGCTTACATCCCAAGAACTAGAGTTGTATCTCCAAAAGCTTTTATCTATGCCAACAGAGCAACGAGAAGTCACAGTAGGTACAGGAAGGGCAGATTTGATTACAGCTGGAGTGCTTATATTTGCACAGCTCTATACAATTACAGCGTTTAAAAAAGCTGTTGTTATTGATGATGGGCTTAGAGAAGGGGTGGCATTAGAGTGGTGTAGTAGGGCTAAAGAGTGCTAAAAAGCACCCTATTTTCCTAGTCCAAATACATTGGAGAGCGTATTAATATAGTTGAAGTATCCAGTAATTGCAATTGCTTCTAATATCTGTGCTTCACTATAGTTTGCCTCTTTGATGGCATCAATATCCTCTTGCTGTGTCTTATAGCTCTCTTTACCTGAAGCTTTAAGACAAAAATTGAGGAGTTTTTTCTCTTCATCAGAACAGTTAATAGCATCTACACCCTCTAAAACCTCTTCTACCTGTGCATCACTCATTCCAAGTGTTTTAGCAATGTTTTTGTGTACATCTATACACATTTTACAGCCATTTTCTATAGAGATAAGAAGAGCTATTCTCTCTTTTGTACTGTAGGGGAGGAGTGTCTCTTTGAGTAGATAGGATTGTACCATATTATCAGTTGCAGTATAGATATCTTGATTAAGAGCTAGAAGTTCAAAAATTTCGCCAAGTTTCCCTGTTTTTGCTAAAATACCTTCAGCTTTTTCTTTGATTGGTGATTGCATATCTTCATATTTACAGAGTGAAATATAGGCCATAATTTTCCTTTTGGTAATAAAAATAAATTGGAAAGCATTATAGCCTTAAATAGATAAATAATATCATCAAATAATTATTTATTCTAATATATAGAGGTATGGTTTTTTAGTATTGACTCTTATTTATGCTTTTTAACCAAATACTTAATAGAAAAATATTACTATTAAAATAACTCTATTAGAAAGGATATACAATGTTTAAAAAGTTTTTTTTACTTATGCTTATACAGTCTCTTTTTCTCTTTGCCTATGCAAAAGACCTTCAATTTTCGGGATATACCTCTTATAAACGATATGGTGGTACTATGAATCTCTCTGCGGATACAGTTCGTAATAATAGAATGCAAGGAGTCAGTGGTGATTTGAAAATAATGTTATGGGCTACAAGAGATAAGTATCGTGGCGGATACATTAATGGTTTTGTTGTTGCACAGAGTCGTATAGGACGACTACGAGGTAATAACTTTTTTTCTCGAGTTTCAAGAGATGCTAGTTTTTATGCACCTCCTAGAGGAAGATATTTTATGACTTTAACGCTATCAGAGTATAGATATGGACGGTACGAGATTGTAGATTATATAAACTATAATAGAAGAGAGTCATTTTAAGTATCAAAAAATTGGCTATAATTTTGCTAATTATAATATTTTAGATAAAGAGTGTAACTATGCAAGATAGAGGTTTAATAAGAATTGATGAATATTTTGAGGATCATTTTAGTAAAGAAGAGATACTAGAATTTACAAATAGTGTTCAAAATATAGATGGTATTGATATAATCAAGTCGATTTTATCTCTACTAATAGTTTTTGGAATAATAAGATATTTTTTTCTGAAATACTGCGACAAAAATAGGTATCGCTATGAAGCAACTAAAAGATGGGATGAGATACTTACTCAAAATAATCATACGCTAAAGGCTCGTAATCTTTTAGAGCTTATGAGGGATATTGCAGAGGACTCTTTTGATAAGAGTAGTTTGCCTACTACTTATGATAGTAGTTGGTGGAATTTTGTTAAAAATAACTCAGATGTAAAAATAGATATAACAGTTGTAGCTATTAGTACAAAAATTTCTGCTCAACCCTATGAAGAGATTACAGGTTCAGAGATGATGCTTGTTGCAAATAGTGTTAAAGATTGGATACAAACATATAGACCCAAATGCTAGAGATTTGTAGTTGTATTTAAGCCCTCCCAAAGTTCGCCTTGATATATTACAATTTTAAATTTAATAAAAGAGAGAACTAATGCTAGAAATTATTGTATTTATATATACTTTGTATTTCTTTTTGCGTACATATACATCTATAATGCAAATAGGATATATTAATGATGAAAAGAGAAAAACACCTGTATTAATGTCTGCGTCTAAATACCTTGTAGCAGGAAATTATGCTGTAGCCAAAGAGAAACTCGGTCTTATCGAGAGTTTTGTTGATTATCTCTTCTTTTTATGGTGGGTTATTGCTGGGTTTGCTTTGTTGCAAGGTATGATTACTATAGAGAATCAAATCATAGAAGCTATAGTGTTTCTTTTTGGATTTACAGCTATAGGTTATATTATAGGATTACCTTTTGAACTCTATCAAACTTTTAAAATAGATGAGGCATTTGGCTTTAATAAAACGACACCAAAAATCTATATTATAGATGCTCTTAAATCTATGCTAATGTTTTTTCTGTTTGGTGGATTGATATTTGGAGCATTAGCTTGGATTATTGTGAGTTATGAGAGTTGGTGGCTTTGGGGCTTTGGTATGCTTTTTACTTTAGCACTTTTGGTAAATGTACTCTATCCTACGGTTATTGCACCAATATTTAATACATTTAATCCCATAGAAGAGGGTGAACTCAAAGATGCTATTACGAGTATGATGCAGAGTGTTGGACTTAAAAGTGATGGTATTTTTGTGATGGATGCAAGCAAAAGAGATAGTCGATTAAATGCCTACTTTGGTGGACTAGGAAAAACAAAAAGAGTGGTTCTTTTTGATACACTTTTAGCAAAACTCAACAAAAATGAACTTCTCGCAGTGTTAGGTCATGAGCTTGGTCACTTTAAACATGGAGATATTTGGAAAAATATTATCTTAATGGGAATATTACTATTTGTTTCATTTTTCTTGCTTGGAAATCTTCCTAATGACCTTTTTAGTTCTATGAATGTTATTCCTGAAGCAGGTGTACAGATAGCTATGATGACATTACTTTTGCCTGTGGTGAGCTTTATGTTTACTCCTGTAATGAGTTTTGTAAGTCGTCATAATGAGTATGCAGCAGATGAGTTTGGATCAGATATGGGAGGGAAAGATAATTTAGTTTCTGCTCTAATGAAGCTTGTAACTGAAAATAAAGCCTTTCCTAAATCACATCCTTTGGTAATATTCTTTTATTATACACATCCACCTATTATAGAAAGACTTAAAGAGCTTGGCTTTGACGCATCTAATACTATAGTAGGAGAAGAAGATGAATTAAAAAAAGATGGGATATTTGCTTTTATAGATGAGGAGAAAAAAGTTTAATGACTATATCACAAGCTCTTAATATGGCAGTTACTCATCTTGCTAATAGTTGTGAGAAACCACGCCTTGAAGCAGAATTACTTTTGAGCTACCATTTGGGTAAAGAGCGACTCTACCTACATATACATGAAGATGAATACATTGATGATATAGAGGGATATAAAGCACTTGTAGCTCGTCGTACAGCGCATGAGCCTTATGAATATATTATAAAAAAGGCTAGTTTTTATGATATTGATTTAGCTGTATCTTCAGGAGTTTTAATTCCTAGACCAGAGACAGAATTGCTTGTAGATAGAGTAGCATCTATTATAAGTAGAGAGAAGATAGAAGAGATAGTAGAGATAGGCGTGGGTTCAGGAGCAATATCTATTGTCTTAGCTAGAAAGTTTCCAAAACTCAAAATTACTGCTACAGATATATCTACGGATGCTCTAGCTATAGCATCTAAAAACATTAAAGAATTTGGACTTCAAAGTCAAATTACACTTGTGCAAAGTAATCTTATGGATAGTATAAAAACTACTCCTAGATTAGTTGTAAGTAATCCACCGTATATTGCTAATGATTTTGAACTAGAAAAAAATGTACATGGCTACGAACCACACACTGCTCTCTTTGGTGGTGAGTTAGGTGATGAGTTATTACACAAAATTATATATGATACGCAAAATAGAGGAGTAGAGTGGCTAGCTTGTGAGATGGGTTATGATCAAAAAGCTTCTATACAAAGCCATCTACAGAGACTTTTTATAAACTTTAGTGAATTTTATCAGGACTTTTCTGGGTTTGATAGAGGGTTTATAGTAAAGTTTTAACTCAAAGAGCTTCAAAAATAAGATTTTATCTTATTTTTACCTTTTCTACTTATAAATCTATTTATTAGACCAAATAAAATTAATAATTCAGTTTAATATTATACTTTAAATAAAACCCTATCTACAGTAAGCCAAAAATATGTCACTATATTACACATCATAGAAAATAACATCATTGATTATGGATGAAAAGAAGCCATGCTATGTTAATGCTATGTAGGGAATTTACTATAGTAGTGTAAAACAAGGAGGAAGAAAATGAAAGGTATTACACTAAGCACTATTGCACTTTTGGCATTGTCAAGTTATGCAGTTGCAGGTGGAACTATTAAACCAGAACCTAAAGAGGTTGTGGTTGAAGAGATAGAAGAGAGTTTTGGAACGGTCTCTGGACAATTTAGATCTTTCTATATTGACAGAACCTACACAGGGATTTTGGAAAATAACCGTAATTCACTCGCAGCGGGTGGACATATAGGATATGATACAAAATCTTTTAGTGGGCTAAGCTTTGGATTTAAAGCGTATGGAACTTATGGTTTTGAAATTCATGGTACACCATTAACAAGTTCAAACTATGACCCATCGCTTTATGGTGATGATTTTGATAACTACGCGTTTATAGGTCAAGCGTATATTAACTATGCTATCGGAAACACAGCATTTAAAATTGGTAGACAGAGATTGGATACGCCTCTAGCAGGTGCAGATGATGCAAGAATGTTACCAAACCTTTTTGAAGCAGTGGTAGTAAGTAACACAGATATTCAAGATACTACGCTTATTGCAGCACATGTTACAAAAGAGACAGTTGGTACTTTTGGTAATGTATATGGTACAGCAGGAGCATTATCACTCCAAAGTGGTTATGGTTTAGGCTATAAGCTTGGTACAAGTGGTGACTTTGCAACTATGGGTGAAATTGCTCTTGGTGAAGGTACAGATACTTCAGGTGTATCAGCAGTAGCTGCTATTTATGCTAAAGATGGTTTAAAACTTCAAGCATGGGACTATTATGCGTATGATATTTTAAATGCTATTTATCTTCAAGCTGATTATAAATATGATTGGTTAACAGCCTCTGCACAATATATCAATGAAACTGATACAGGTGATGCATTAGCAGGAGAAGTTGATAGTAACTACTTTGCTGTTAAAGTAGCTGGAAAATATGAAAACTTAAGTGCCTATGTAGCATTCTCATCTACTTCAAGTAGTGATGATACAACTATGAATGGTGGGATAATCACACCTTGGGGTGGTATGCCAGCATTTACACAAGGTATGGTAACACGACACCAGTTCTTTGCAGATACAGAAGCTACAAAAGTTGCAGCTACTTATAAATTTGCAGAGACTGGTCTTGACATCAAGGCAACAGCTTATTATGTAAGTTTTGATATTGGTGCAGAGAATACTTATGTTGAGGATACAGCTTGGACAGCAAAAGAGTCAGGTTTTGATATTCAATATAACCCAGAGCAAGTTAAAGGTCTTAATCTTAGATTTAGAGCTAACTTCCCTACAGACTTTAAACCAGGTTTAGATTGGTCAGAGTATAGATTTATTGTAAATTATAGCTTTTAAGGAGAAATAATATGACACAAGAAACAGTTGAACGGATTAAAAATAATCCTAAGTATCAAAAATTGACAAGTAGCAGAAGCCGATTTGCTTGGACACTTTCTATTATAATGCTAGTTGTCTACTATGCATTTATTATGGTTATTGCCTTTGACCCAGCTCTTTTGGGTGCAAAAATGGGTACAGGTGTAATTACGATTGGTATTCCTATAGGGATTGCAATTATTATAATTGCATTTGTTCTTGCAGGTCTATATGTTAACAAAGCAAATGGTGAATATGACCAATTGACACAAGAGATTAGAGACGAATTAGGAGAGGGTGTATAGATGAAGAAGTTTTTATTTTTATCACTATTTATTGGGTTAAGCCTTGGTGCTTATGCAGCAGGTGCTATTGAGGGTGAAGTTGAGAAACAACCTCTTAATATGTCTGCAATTATTATGTTCTTGGTTTTTGTTGGTGGTACACTAGGTATTACTTACTGGGCAGCAAAAAGAACAAAAACAGCATCAGATTTTTATACAGCTGGTGGCGGTATCACAGGATTCCAAAATGGTATGGCTATTGCAGGTGACTATATGTCAGCAGCATCTTTCCTAGGAATTTCTGGATTGGTTTACTTAGCTGGGTATGATGGATTGATTTACTCAATCGGTTTCCTTGTTGGTTGGCCTATTATACTTTTCTTGATCTCTGAGAGACTAAGAAACCTTGGTAAGTATACTTTTGCAGATGTTGCAGCATATAGATTGAAGCAAACACCTATTCGTACACTTGCAGCATTTGGATCAATTGCTACAGTTATCTTATACTTGATTGCTCAAATGGTTGGAGCTGGTAAACTTATCCAACTTCTCTTTGGTCTTCCGTATGAGCTAGCAGTTGTACTTGTTGGTACACTTATGATTCTTTATGTAACATTTGGTGGTATGTTGGCTACAACTTGGGTACAGATTATCAAAGCAGTACTTTTACTCTCTGGTGCAACATTTATGGCACTTGCAGTATTAAGTCAGTTTGATTTCTCATTGAATGCTATGTTTGTAAAAGCTACAGAAGTTCATGCTAAAGGTGAAGCTATTATGAGCCCTGGTGGTCTTGTATCTGATCCTATTTCGGCTATATCTTTGGGTGTTGCTTTGATGTTTGGTACAGCTGGTCTTCCACATATTTTGATGAGATTCTTTACAGTTTCTGATGCAAAAGAGGCTAGAAAATCTGTATTCTATGCAACAGGATTTATTGGTTACTTCTATATCTTGACATTCATTATTGGTTTTGGTGCGATTATTATGGTACTTAATAACCCTGAATATCTTGACTTGGCTAAACAAGCAATCTCTGGTGGATCACCTATCCTTGGTGGTAAAAACATGGCAGCAATTCACTTATCACACGCAGTGGGTGGTAACTTCTTCTTAGGATTCATTTCAGCAGTTGCATTTGCGACTATCCTAGCAGTTGTTTCTGGTCTTACACTTGCAGGGGCATCAGCTATATCACATGACCTTTATGCAAATGTATTTAATAAAAGTGGTGAAGTTGACGAAGCTAAAGAGATGAAAATATCTAAAATGGCAACAGTTGCTCTTGGTATCCTTGCTATTATTCTTGGTATTGCATTTGAACAACAAAATATTGCGTTTGTAGTTGGATTAGCATTTGCTATTGCAGCATCAGCAAACTTCCCAGTATTGTTCCTCTCTATGTTCTGGAGTAAGCTTACAACAAAAGGTGCAGTATATGGTGGTAGTTTAGGTTTGGCTACAGCTATTATTCTTGTAATTCTTGGCCCAATTGTATGGGTACAGATTCTTGGAAATGCTGAAGCGATATTCCCTTACAAATATCCAGCATTGTTCTCTGTAACAGTAGCATTTGTGAGTATTTGGCTTATATCTATTACAGATAAGAGTCAAACTGCTCAAGATGAGATTGCAGCGTTTGAGGCACAAGATATCCGTTCACAAACTGGTATTGGTGCAGAAGGTGCATCAGCACACTAACAAGTGTTTGATGATAGAGTCTCGACTCTATCATCTTAAAAAAAAATATTAATTAGGATATCAATTTGATAGCACTACTAGATAATCTAAAAACACATCTTCCTTTTACACTTCTTGATATAGCACTTTTAAGAGAGATTGAGACTACCGCACAAATTGCTTACTATCCAGACGAAAGTGTCTTAATAAAACGAGAACAACTCCCCACTTCACTTTTCTATATCATCAAGGGTACTCTTGAAGCACGAGAAGAGGATACGCTTATTGATGTATACCATCATGATGATACCTTTGGTGGTATAGAGTTAATCGAAAATCAACCCTCTACTTATCAATATATAGTAACAGAAGAGCTTATCTGTTATGAGATTCCTAGCGAAACTTTTTTGAAAATTTGTAATAAGAATCAAGAATTTAAAGCCTATTTTTTCTCATCTATTATAGAGAGAATGGAGATGTTGAAGTCTAAAAAAGAGCATGGTAGTGTAGCAGACATGATGGTTTCAAGAATCGATAATACGGTACTTAATCCAGCTACTATTGTAAGTGCAAAAACACCTATTATTGATGCCCTAAGACTTATGGAATCAGATAACTCTGTAGCAGTACTTGTAGAAAATAGTGATGGTTATGGTATAGTTACAGATACAAATTTTAGACACTTTATCCTCCATAAAGATGAAGAGAATCTTCAAACTATAGACCAAATTCAAACACATCCTATTATCTCTATTGATGATGATAATTTGATGTTTAATGTTCTTCTTATAATGACAGAGCACTCTATTAAACATTTACCAGTCTTTGATAGTCATAAAAAGTTTTTGGGAATTTTGGAGCTTGTTGATTTATTAAGTTTCTTTTCTAACCAATCGCACCTTATTACTGTGCAGATGGATGGGGCCCAAGATTTGGAGACTGTAATATCGGCAGGAAAAAGAGTATCACAAATGATAGGTGCTTTACATAGTAAAGGTGTAAAGAGTCGCTATATAGCCAAGCTTGTTGCAGAGATTAAAAAGAAAATGTATGGTAAGCTCTTTAGCCTTGTACTCCCTATAGAGTGGCAAAAAAACTCTACTCTAGCACTTTTGGGAAGTGAAGGACGAGAAGAGCAGATATTACGAACCGATCAAGATAATGCTCTTATCTTTGCAGATGGATTTAAACCCCAAAATCAAGCCGAGGTAACAGAGAATTTTATCAAAGTTCTTGATGAAATAGGTTTCCCTAGGTGTGAGGGAAATATTATGATTATCAATCCAAAATGGTGTAAAAGCTTTTCTGAGTATAAAAAAGATATTCATGAATGGGTAGAACATCCAAATCCTGATAAACTTATGGATATGGCAATCTTTTTTGATTCTATGCCTGTTGCAGGTGTAGCACAACTTCACCATGATTTACAAAGTTACATCTTTAATCAAGTCAATAATCATACAACTATCTTGACACATTTTGCTAGAGCTATAGAAAACTTTGATTCACCTCTGGGTATTTTTTCTCAGTTTACTACAGACAAAGGACATCAAAATGAGATTGATATTAAGAAAGGTGCCCTTTTTGCTTTGGTTCATGGTGTTCGTTCTTTGGCTTTAGAGCATAATATAGAGAAGACAAATACAACATTGCGTATTAAAGCACTCAATGATATTGGATATATGAGTAAAGATGATGCACAAGATATACTCGAAGCTCTTGAAGTGATTAATAGACTTAGACTCCATGCACAATTAGATAAGTTGGAAAAAGGTAAAAAGATGGATAATTATATTTCACTTACTTCACTTAGTAAGCTTGAAAAAGATGTCCTTAAAGAAGCACTTAAAACAGTAGAGAAGTTTAAAAAACGAGTGAGTTATCACTTTCATCTCTCCTCTGTTAGTTAATAAAAGTTAGCCAGATGTTTGAAAATTTATTTAAAAAATGGAACCAAAAGAGACTTACAGATGAGAGATTTGCATTTTTATTTGATGAGAATGAAGAGGGTGAAGATCAAGAGATAGTAGTTTTTGATTGTGAGACTACAGGACTTAATCCAAGAGTTGATGACATCATCTCTATAGGAGCTGTTAAAATCAAAGGCAATAGAATATTAGCCAACGAAGCGATTCATCTTTTTGTCAAACAAGATTCACAAATCAGTCCAGAGAGTATTGCTATTCATCAGATACGACACTGTGATCTTAATGGAGCAATTCCTATAAAAGAAGCAATAGAGAAATTTCTTTATTATATTGGCAATAGAAAACTAGCAGGATACTATCTAGAATTCGATGTTGCTATGATTAATAAGTATACAAAACCCATGATAGGTGTTACCTTACCCAACAAGAAGGAGGAGATATCTGCAATATATTACGATAAAAAGATTTCACCTATTCCACAAGGACATATAGACCTCAAATTTGATACAATTATCAAAGATTTGGCACTGCCAAAACTAAAAGCACATGATGCACTCAATGATGCTGTAATGACAGCTATGATGTATCTAAAGTTACAACAAGTAAAAAAATTATACTAACTTAAATTAGGAGAAGTAATGAGTACAATGTTTCAACCAAAGAAAGAAAGATTTAATAACCCACTAATCAAAAACATGTGTGAATACCAAGATTTGGTAGCAGAGTTTGAAAATGATTTTGAGGGTACTTGGGCGAAGTTTGCTGATGAAAAAATTGATTGGTTTAAGCCTTATAATAAGGTTTTAGATGAGAGTGAAGCACCTTTTTATAAATGGTTTTCTGGTGGTGAGATGAATGTTGCACATCAGTGTATAGATAGACACTTGGAAACAAAGAAAAATAAGGCTGCTATCATCTTTGAAGGCGATAATGGAGATCAAAAGATTCTTACTTATCGTGAGTTAGCGTATGAAGTAAACAAGACTGCAAACTTATTTAAAGGTCAGTTTAATATCAAAAAAGGTGATAGAGTTGTTATCTATATGCCAATGATTCCTGAAGCTGCTGTTACTATGTTGGCTTGTGCAAAAATTGGAGCTATTCACTCTGTTGTATTTGGTGGATTCTCATCTGAAGCACTCCGTGATAGAATTGTAGATGCTGAGGCTTCTTTGGTTGTTACTGCTGATGGTGCATTTAGAAAAGGGAAACCTTATATGCTTAAGCCTATTGTTGATAAAGCTCTAGAGCATGACTGTGAATGTGTTAAAAATGTATGTATCGTAGAGAGAAATGGTGAAGATATTCACTGGGAAGCTGGACGAGACTATAGTTATAATGAACTTATCAAATCTCAGTCACCTAAATGTGAAGCAGAACCTATGGAGAGTGAAGATCCACTATTTTTACTCTACACATCAGGAAGTACTGGTAAACCAAAAGGTGTACAACACTCATCTGCTGGATATATCCTCTGGGCTCAGATGACTATGGAGTGGGTATTTGATATTCAAGAAAATGATACTTATTGGTGTACTGCTGATGTTGGTTGGATTACTGGACATACTTATATTGTTTATGGACCACTCGCAGCAGGAGCTACTACAGTAATGTTTGAGGGTGTACCTACTTTCCCTGATGCGGGTAGATGTTGGAAAATGGTAGAAGAGTATCAAATCAACCAATTCTATACAGCTCCTACAGCTATTAGATTGCTTCATAAAATGGGTGAAAATGAGCCAGATAAATATGACTTAAGCTCTTTGAGAATCTTAGGGACTGTTGGTGAGCCTATTGATCCTCCTGCTTGGAAGTGGTATTATGAGAAGATTGGTGGTAGTAACTGTTCTATCGTGGATACTTACTGGCAAACAGAGACTGGTGGACATATAGTATCTCCACTTCCAGCTGCTACACCTATTAAGCCAGCATCTGCAACTTTCCCACTTCCTGGAATTATTGCAGAGATTATCGAAGAAGATGGTACACCTACAGAAGTTGGTGAAAAAGGATTTATGTGTGTTACTAAGCCTTGGCCATCAATGATTAGAAATATTTGGAATGATCCTGAAAGATTTAAAAAATCATACTTTGGTGATTGTAAAAAAGATGGTCAGCCTGTATACTTTACGGGTGATGGTGCAATGATGGAAGAGGATGGTTATATCACTATTACTGGTAGAACAGATGATGTTATTAATGTATCTGGACACAGAATGGGTACAGCTGAAGTAGAAGCAGCAATTAAAAAACATGACAATGTAGCTTCTGTAGCAGTTGTAGGTAAGCCACACCCTATCAAAGGTGAAGGTATTTTTGCGTATGTTGTACTCAAATCAGTACCAATGGCACATGGTGATGATATTGCTGATGAGTTAGAGACAATGAAAGAGATTAATGCTGTTATTAAAACAGAGATTGGTGCTATTGCTCTTTGTGATGCTATGATTTTTGTTCCAGACCTTCCAAAAACAAGATCAGGTAAGATTATGAGAAGAATCCTCCGTTCACTTGCAAAAGGTGAAGAGATTACTCAAGATACATCAACACTAGAAGATCCATCTATTGTTGATACAATTGCATCTAAGATGTAATTACCTACACTATCTCTCTTGAGGTAGTGTATATTAGCTTTATAACTTATAAAAAAATAGATATTCCCATTCCTTGACCTTATTATGTATTAATTTTCATCTGCTTAGCCTAATAAAGTTTAAGTATAATAAATGAATATAATTAAGGGAGTTACTATTATGAAACAAAAATTGATAACTATTACTTTGGGAATATTCTTATCTCAATCTATACTCTATTCATCTGATATTAAATCTATTGCAGTAAAACCATCTTTTGAGAAAGTTTGGCAAGAGAAGTATGGAGGGATAGATACTGATAGAGCTATGGCTACAGTAGCATTAGAAAATGGAGATATAGCTATAGCTGGTACTTGTAAATCTTTTGAGGCAAAACAGAGTGATATTTGTGTTACACGCGTCAATAGTAGTGGTCAGACTCTTTGGAGAAAGATGCTTGGTGGCAAAAATATAGAGATAGCCTCTTCTATAGCTCGTGCAAAAGATGGTGCTTTATTGGTGGCAGGAACAAGTAGGTCTTTTAGCAAAAATAGAGACCGTGATATTTATGTGGCTAAATTAAGTCTCCAAGGGGAGGGGATTTGGCAAACTACCTTTGGAAAAGAGAGAGCAGAGTACGGAAGAGCTATTGTAGGAACTGATGATGGTGGTGCTGTAGTAGTAGGAGAGACAGAATCATTTGGAAATGGTTATAAAGATATATATATAGCCAAGATGGATAAAAATGGGCAAATGCTTTTGGAAAAAACCATAGGTGGAGAGAAGGAAGAGCTTGTAAGAGGTTTGACGCGTACTCGTGATGGTAGTTTGATGATGGTAGGGTCTCGTGAGGTAGACCGTGCAGGAGATGGTGATTTTTTCTTATTAAAAATGGATCAAAATACCAAAAAAATATGGGCAAGAACTTATGGTGGAGAGTATGAGGATATTCTTAATGCTGTAACACCTACGCTTGATGGGGGTGTTGTAGCCACTGGATATACTCGCTCTTTTGGAAGTATTCAAACAGATTTGAGTGTGATGAAGTTTAGCAAAGAGGGTGACCTTATTTGGCATAAAATCTATGGCTATAAAAGATATGACTATGCCAATGCACTTACTATGACAAGAGATGGAGACTTTATTATTGCAGGAGCTACAGACTCTATGGGTGAGGGAGTATATGATATATATGTCTTGGGCTTACGCCAAAATGGTGAGTTGTTTTGGTCTGGTTTGTATGGTGGACGCAATACAGATATAGCCCATGGTATTACGCGTACGAGTGATGGAAGTATTGTAGTTGTAGGAGAGAGTGATAGCTTTAGCAATGCCAAAGACTTCTATATGCTCAAATTAAAAAAGAGTGAGATGAAGTAAGCAATTTGATACATCAAAGTGATAGTTACTTTAGAGCATTACAACTCAAAGCAAAATCTCAGGTGCATACTCTGCTCTCTGGTAATAACCTCTCTAATATCCATGGAGAGGGGTATGATTTTTCTGAACTAAGAGAGTATAGAGTAGGTGATGATATACGCAAGATTAATTGGACTATTACTGCCAAAATGGGTAAACCCTATGTCAAAGAGTTCCATGCTAATAGAGAATTGTCTGTAGGTGTTATTGCTTTACTAACTCCTAGTCTCTATTTTGGTTTCAAAGATAAAAAACGATTAAAACTTAATACCTTGACAAATATAGCCATGGTATTAGGGTATGCAACACTCTATAATAGCGACCTCTTTAGAGGAGTATCGTATTGTGATGATAGTACCTATGTTACCTCTCCTACAAAACAACTCTATACTCTAAATCAATTTTTTAAAAATATATATGATGCTCCTCTTCTGGGAACTCATTTAGACTATAGACAACTTAGCAAAGATATTTTTACTAAATTCCACAGACCCTCTTTACTTTTTATTCTTGGTGATTTTTTAGAAGAGATAGATATTTCACTCTTAGCTCAAAAACATGAAGTGGTAGTTATATTTGTCCGCCATAGAGATGAGGAGAATCCTAAGAGGCTAGGGGAGGTAACTCTTCAAGACCCTAGCAGTATGAGACAACTTGAGACATTTTTTGGTATCAAGAGCCTCCAAAGCTACTCAGCACGACTCAAAGAGAGTGACAGAAGACTCAAAGAGCATTTCTCCTCTTATGGTATTAGATATATAACTATCTATACAGATGAAGAGATAGTTAGCAAACTTATAAGGCTATTTTAATGGATTTACAAAGAGTTGAAAGGGAGTTAATAAATAGACTCTCTTATCCTTATCGTTGGGGTCGAAAACAATCTAATAGTTGGGACCATGCTACAAATTTTATCTACAAAACTTATAGTATGCAAAAGCTTTTGATTTTAATAGAACCGATGACTCAGGATCTAAAAGATTATGCTATGAACCGTTGGTATAACTATTGGTCTGCTATGGCGGTAGAAGATATATTTTCTTCACATAGTTGTGTTAAGGCAAATAGTAATGTTTATGATAAGCTTGTAGATTTCAAAATTAACGATATTCCTTTTGATCATAAAACTTCTGTATTCCCAAGAGGCTTTAAACACTCTTATGAATATGCACTAGAGCATAAAAAAGAGTTGATAGAGTGGCTATATATAAATCAAAGTCAAGAGGGAAGAAAACACTTATCAAATAGGTTATTTATTATTATGTATGATAGGCAGAGAGAAGAGCATTGGAAAATGAAATCAGAGATTATGATAGTAAAAAAAGCTATTGATAAATATATTAAGAATTTTCAATCAGATAAATTAGAAAAAGTATATATAGGTGAAGAAGAGATATTGAGTGATATTATTTGGATTACAAAAGGATTATAAATAGAGTGAATTATATAGGATCAAAATCTAAATCATCCCCTTGGATAAAAGAAGAAGTAATAAAACAAGTTGGTGAAGATCTATCAGAGAAGATTTTTTGTGATTTATTTGCAGGAACAGGTATTATAGGACGGACATTTAAAGGAAGAGTGAAAGAAGTCATTAGTAATGATATGGAGTATTATAGTTTTGTATTGAATAAAAATTATATAGCTAATACAGAGACTATAGACAATGAAAAGAATCTTATAGATACTCTTAATAATTTACCTTTATTAAAAAGTGGATTTATATATAAAAATTATTGTTTAGGAAGCGGGAGTGATAGACAATACTTTAGTGACTATAATGGACAAAAAATAGATACTATACGACTAGCTATTAAAGAGTGGAAAGAAGAGAAGAAGATTAACGATAAAGAGTATTACTTTTTATTGGCTTCTTTATTAGAGAGTGCTGATAAAGTAGCCAATACGGCTTCTGTTTATGGGGCATTTTTGAAACATATTAAAAAAACAGCATCTCAAGAGTTATTAGTAAAACCAGCTTGTTTTACTAAAGATAGCAATATACACAGAGTATATAATGAAGATAGTAATAGTTTGATTTATAAAATTAGTGGTGATATACTCTATCTAGATCCACCCTATAATCAAAGACAGTATAGTGCTAATTATCATATTCTTAATACAATTAGTCTATATGATGATTTTATACCTAAAGGTAAAACAGGACTTAGAGAATATACCCGTTCTAACTACTCTAAAAAAAGGGAAGTGCATCGAAGTTTTGAAGAATTAATTAAAAATGCTCAATTTGAATATATCTTTTTAAGTTATAATAATGAAGGTTTAATGAGTCAAAATGAGGTTCAAACAATTATGCAAAAGTATGGAAACTATCAGTTATCTACCAAAGAGTATAGTAGATTTAGATCAGATAAAATAGAAAATAGAAACCATAAGGCAAATAAAACTCTTGAGTATCTGCATATTTTAAAAAAATAAAAAAATAAATAATATTTAGATGACATTCTTAGGTTTTTATTTGTGATGGTTTAAATAATTAAAACTATTTCACTATAAATTATCTTTGAATCAATGTGAACTTTGTGT
>JADGDQ010000039.1 GCA_016744805.1 Sulfurovaceae bacterium | reverse complement strand
TGTTGATTCCTAGTCTAAGACCTATTGGATTAACTTTTTGACCCATAGTTACACATCCTTCTTGCTAGTTTGTTCTTCTTTTGCAGGCTCTGCTACTTCTACCAAGATATGAGCGGTAGGCTTAAGAATTCTACTAGCTGTACCTCTTGCTCTTGGTCTCCATCTTTTCATTACTGCTGCTTTATCTACTCTACAACTAGTAATAACAACCTCTTCAGGTTCAAAGTCACCATTAGCTACAGCTGAAGCGATAACTTTTGAGATAATTCCTGCTGCTTTATTAGGCATAAACTCAAGACTAGCAAGTGCTAGTTCAGCATTCATACCCTGAACTTCTCTTGCAATCAATCTAGCTTTGTTAGGTGAAACTCTTACGAATTTTAATAATGCTTTACTCATCAATCACCCCTAGCCTATTTTCTTTTGAACTGAGCCTTTATGACCCTTAAATGTTCTTGTTGGTGCAAATTCACCAAGTTTGTAACCAACATGATTTTCAGTTACAAATACTGGTACAAATTGTCTACCATTGTGTACATTGATAGTTAAACCAATGAACTCAGGAAAGATTACTGATCTTCTAGACCAAGTCTTAATTGGTTTATTAGATTTTTCTTCTTTTGCTCTAAGAACTTTTTTCATTAGGTGACCATCAATAAATGGACCTTTTTTTGTCGATCTAGCCATTTTAGCCCCTTATTTCTTACGCTTAGTGATGATAAGTCTATCACTAGATTTTTTCTTACGAGTCTTGTATCCCTTAGTAGGCATACCCCATGGAGATACTGGATGACGACCTGAGTTAGTTTTACCTTCACCACCACCGTGTGGGTGATCAATAGGGTTCATAGCAGAACCTCTAGTTTGTGGTCTCTTACCAAGGTGTCTACTTCTACCAGCTTTACCAATAACGATGTTAGCAAAGTCTTCATTACCAACAGTACCAATAGTTGCAAGACATTCACCAAGAACATATCTCATTTCAGATGAAGGCATTCTAAGAGATACATACTTGCCATCTCTACCCATAATCTGTGCATATCCACCAGCAGATCTTGCAAACTTACCACCTTGACCAGGGTTAAGCTCAATGTTGTGAACGAGTGTACCTACAGGGATACTCTTTAGTTTCATTGCATTACCAGTTTTAATATCAAGATCAGCTTCAGCTGACATGATTTTATCACCAACACTTAAACCTTTTGCTTGTAATACATATCTTCTATCACCATCAACATATTTAACAAGACAAATTCTACAGTTTCTGTATGGATCGTATTCAACTGTAGCTACAGTTCCCTCGATACCAAATTTATCTCTTTTAAAATCAATAATTCTATAAAGTTTCTTAGCACCCGCTTCTCTATGTCTAGAAGTAATTCTACCATTAGAGTTTCTACCTGCGTGAGCTGGAAGCTTTTTAAGAAGACTTCTTACACTTGCTTTAGCAGTAATATCACCACTATCAAGGTTAGTCATATAACGACGCGAAGGTGTGGTTGGTTTATATGTTTTAATTGCCATCTACTCTCCTTATACCGCTAAGCTTTCTATTTTTGCATCTTCAGGAAGTTTGACATAAAACTTTTTCAAGTCTGGTCTTTTTCCTTCAATGCCTCTAAATCTCTTTACTTTTCCATGAACTCTCATTGAATTTACTCTCAATGGGTTAATACCAAAGTATTCTTTGAAAACTTGCTTAAGACCATTTTTAGTCATTCTAGGTGTTGTTTGAACTACGATGACACCATCTTCTTGAAGCTCTAAAGTCTTCTCTGTATACATAATCGCTTTAATATCTGTAATATCTGCCATCTTAACTCTCTTTTGTCAATTTTTCCCAAACAGCTTTTTCAATCACGATAGAGTGATATGCAGCTGCAAGGTAAGCATTTAGCTCGTTTGCTTCAATTAGATATGCGTTTTGAAGATTTCTAAATGCCAAAAATGTCTTATCATCAATCATCTCTTTTACAACAAGGACATCTCTTTGTTCAAGACCATTTACAAATGATAAAGCATCTTTTGTTTTTCCAGATTCAATAACAATACTATCAACAACAAAAACTCTATCGTTAGCAACTTTTTCTGCAACTGCATGATATAGTGCTAACTTTTTTTGCTTTTTGTTTACTTTTTGGTCATAGTTTCTATTAGTACTAGGACCAAATGCTACACCACCACCAACAAAGATAGGTGATCTCAAAGAACCAGCTCTTGCACGACCGCCACCTTTTTGAGCCCATGGTTTTTTACCACCACCGCGAACTTGTGAACGAGTCTTTGTTTGAGCAGTGTTTGCTCTAAGACCTGATGCATACGCTTTACAATAAAGGTAAAGGTTGTGTGGGTGAACTTCCAAAAATACTTTTGGGAGTTCTTCTGTTTTAACTACTACTGGGTTACTCATTTAACAATCCTTACTAATCCTCTAGCCCCATTGTGACCAGGAATTGAACCTTTTACTACGAGGATGCTATTTTCAGCATCAAATGATAATACATCATTTTTAACAGTCACTTTGGTATTACCATACTGACCTGGCATTTTCTTACCTTTTTGGACACGACCTGGCCACTCAGCATTACCGATTGAACCAATTCTTCTACCAAATCTATGACCATGTGAACCAGGTCCACCACCAAAGTTATGTCGCTTCATACCACCAGAGAAACCTCTACCTTTGGTATTTAACGAAGTTTTAACAAGTACTGCTTCAGCAAGTGGAGAAAGACTCAAATCACCAGCCTCAGTACCCTCAGCTACTTCAATTGTCATAAACTTATTAAACTCTTTAGCAATTGAAAACTTAGTCTGCTGACCTTCAATGCTTTTATTGAGTTTTTTACTACTGTTATAAGCTACTAGGGCTTTCCCATCTTCTTTTACTTCACAGACTTTAGTATCAATAACTTTGAGAAGCGTAACAGGAACACTTGGTACTTCGACAGTTCGGCTCATACCAATTTTTTCTATAATAAATTCCATCATTTACTCCTTATTTGTCCATTGATCTAATTTCTACTTCTATCTCAGGTGCTAGATCCAACTTCATTAGTGAATCAATAGTATCTGAAGTAGCAGAAACGATGTCGATCATTCTTCCGTGAATTCTGATCTCAAATTGCTCTCTAGCATCTTTATTTACATGCGGAGACTTAAGTACAGTATAACGCTTCATTTTAGTAGGCATAGGAATCGGACCCCTAATTTCGGCACCTGTTCTCTTGACTGCATCAACGATAGCAGCAACTGATCTATCTAATACACGATGATCATAAGCTTTAAGCTTTAATCTAATTTTTTCCATTTTTACCCTTATAAAGAACTCGTTAGTTTTACCTAACATAAATTTGTTTGGACGCGTATTGTACCGAGATTCCCTTTTAAGAAAGTCTAATACCTATACAAAAATATGTTTTTTTACAAAAATATTTCCTTTTAATAAGGAAATATAGCTATTTTTTTATAAAAAATATAAATATGTTTTTTTCTTTTTACTTTTCATTTATGCTATAATTAACAAAAAAGGAGAGAATGATGAGAGAATATGAATCATATAGATGTAATAAATGTGGAAATATCGTAGAGGTACAGAGCGTAGGTGGTGGTGAGTTACATTGTTGTGGCGAAGCTATGGAGATGATTACAACGAATTTAACTTCTGTAAACCTTATGAAAGCTTTTGCTGGTGAATCACAAGCAAGAAATAAGTATGAGTACTTTGCAAGAGTTGCTCAAAAAGAGGGGTATCGAGATATTGCCGAACATTTCCAAAGAGCTGCTGATAATGAGAAGCAACATGCCAAAATGGAATTAGCTCTTAATAATAGAATGCTCAATGAGAGTGAAGATAGTTTTGGAAATACAAAAGAGAATCTTCAAATGGCAATAGATGGTGAGTCGTATGAAAATATAACAATGTATCCTAACTTTGCCCAGATTGCAAAAGATGAAGGTCACAAAGAGGCAGCAAGACTCTTTGCAGGTATTGGAAAGATTGAAGTAGAGCATGAAAATATGTTTAAAATGCTTCTACAGAGACTCGAAGGTGATTCTGAATTTGTTAGTGACAATGAAGAAGAGGCTTGGATTTGTGAAGTATGTGGACATGTACATTACGGAAAAAAAGCATTAAAAACTTGTCCTGTGTGTAAACATCCCCAAGAGTACCAATCACGACTAAACTCTAAAAAATAACTCTACCCCTAGCAATAGTTAGACTCTTTTCTAATTATTGTTAGATCTTATGATATAATCTTGTATAAATACTATAATAAGGTAAAATTATGAAAAAAATACTCCTCCCTCTTTTTCTTGGCTCTTTCTTTCTAACCTTACATGCTCAAGAGAATAATAGTACCATCAAAGCAGAGATTCGTAAAAAACAGGTGCAAGAGCAGATAGAAAGAGAAAAAAAATATGCTAAAGAGCAGGTATTTTACCAAGGTGATGATTATAATCTCTCTGAAGCAGAAGTAGACAAAAAATCATTATCAGGTATTTCTGTAATGAAACCTGATTATGATTTTGATATGGATAATGTTTATAGCGAAGAACAATAAATTACTTTGTATTATTGTTCTTTTGAATAAGCTCTTGTAAAAGCTGTATCTCTTCTTTTAATGATTGAACCTCTTGTATAATATCTTGGGTAGAGTGAATCTGCTCTTCATGCTCTTGAGCATTGATAACAGCCATAGCATCTACTACAATAGCCACAATCAAATTAACCATAATAAAAGTAGCTACAAAGATAAATATAATAAAGAATATCCATGCCAAAGGGTATGACTCCATAATAGGTCGAACAATCCCCATAGACCAAGACTCTAGTGTCATTATCTGAAAGAGTGTATAAAAAGACTCTCCTAGCGTACCAAACCACTCTGGAAAATCATCTCTAAAGAGCTGTGTTGCCATAATAGCAAAGATATAGAAAAAGAGGATAAGTATCCCTGCAATAGAGAGCATTCCCGGAATTACACTTGCCAATGCAGAGACTATTTTACGCATTTGAGGTACAACAGTTACAAGTCTGAACAGACGCAGAACTCTTAGTACTCTAAGTATCTCAAAACCTTCACTTGCAGGCATAACAGAGATTAGAACTACAAAAAAGTCAAAAAGACTCCAAGGGTCTTTAAAAAATTCTACTCTATAGATGTAGATACGCAATATAATCTCTATCACAAATATAGTAATAACAATACCATTAAATAGCTCTATAGCCCCAGAAAAAGAGTGCATTATATCACGAGAAGTCTCTAGCCCCATGGTAATACCATTAAGAACTATAAGTGTAGTAATAAAGTGTTGAAACCTTTTGGAATCAATAAATAATTTGATTTGATTGAACATATAACTGCCTTATAAAAATTTCGGCATTTTAATTTTTATTGTGTAAGAGAGAACTTAAACAGATACTTGCTTTTTACTATTATTCCTTATATTCCCAACTAAACTCTCTCCATGAGCCTAAATCACTTGATTTGAGTAGTGCTTCATCTAATTCATCAAGAAACCTATCTCGTGATATTTCTACTGCTCCCATGCTTAGGAGATGATTATTACTCACCTGACAATCAATAAAATCATATCCTCGCAAAGATAATACATCACTCAATGCTTTAAATGCTATCTTTGATGTATCACTTTTGAGTGAAAACATAGACTCTCCAAAAAAAGCTCTTCCCATAGCCAAACCATACAATCCACCAACTAAATCATTATTTTCATAGACTTCTATACTGTGTGCAAATCCCATAGAAAACAGCTCTTTATAAGCTTCTTGCACCTCATCTATTATCCATGTTCCCTCTTGACCCTTTCGTGGAACTCTACTGCAATACTCTATCACTGCATCAAATTTTTGGTCAAACTTCACTTCAAATCTATTTTTACGCAGAGTTCGTCTAAAAGATTTACTCATTTTAAACTCTTCAGGATACAAAACCAAACGAGGATTAGGAGACCACCACAATATAGGATCATCTGCGTTATACCATGGAAATATCCCTTTTCTATATGCCTTAAGTAATCTATTAGGAGAGAGATCTCCCCCAAATGCTAATAATCCCTCATCTGCTGCATATCTAGGATTAGGAAAAATATGACTCCTTCCTAGCGGTCCGATACTGTAGTTATCTTCAAACATAGAACCCAAATTACTTAGCCTTAAAAGAAAATACTAACTCTTTATCTTTGAATCCAACTTTTACTTTGCCACCATTTTTGAGTGATCCAAATAAGATTTCATCTGTAAGTTTCTCTTTAACCTGTTGGTCTATAACCCTTGCTATATGTCTTGCTCCATACTGCTCACTATATCCCTCTTTAGCTAAATATTTTTTTGCTTCTAAAGAGAGCTTAATACTAATCTTCTTAGAAAGCATTTGTTTGTTGAGTTTTGCTATCTCTTGACCTACAATTATAATAAGTGTTTCTATATCAAGAGGTTTAAAGTTAACCGTAGCACTAAGTCTATTTCTAAACTCTGGACTAAAAAACTCTTTGAGTGCAGTTTCACTTTTGCTACTACTATCTTTTTCAAAGCCCATAACTCCTGCCTCTTTTGTCCCTATATTAGAAGTCATAATAACAATTACATTTTTAAAGTCACTTACTATACCATTATTATCAGTGAGCTTAGCACCATCCATCACTTGTAAGAGTATATTCATAATATCAGGATGTGCTTTTTCTATCTCGTCTAAAAGTAATACTGTATGGGGATGTTTTTTGATTATCTCTGTAAGTAATCCACCCTGTTCATATCCTACATATCCAGGAGGTGCCCCTATAAGTCTGCTAATAGAGTGTTTTTCCATATACTCACTCATATCAAGTCTTTCAAAATGTACATGCATAGTATCAGCCAAAGCAATAGCAAGAGCTGTTTTTCCTACACCTGTAGGACCAATAAACAAAAATGATCCAATTGGAGAGAGTGGATTATTGAGTCCTGCATAAGATTGCTTAATAGCATTATTGATAACATCTATCGCTTCATCTTGTCCTATAATCTGGTTTTGAAGATCTTCTTTCAGATTTTTGAGTTTTTGAGTATCGTCTTTACCTATAATAGTAGATGGAAGTTTAAGCATCTTAGAAATACTCTCTTCTATATCTTTACTCGTAACTACAATATTCTCTTGACCTTTAAGCATAAAGTGTGCACCCACTTCATCAATAATATCCATAGCCTTATCTGGTAAAAACTTATCATGCAAATATTTTACAGAAAGATCAATAGCTCTTTGGAGTGCCTCATCACTAAAAGATATAGAGTGAAAATTTTCATACTTATGCTTTATCCCTTGAAGAATAAGCATAGTATCTTCTATACTTGGCTCTTCTACATCCACTTTAGCAAACCTTCGTGAAAGTGCTTTGTCTTTGTCAAAAAAGTTACGATACTCTGTATAAGTTGTAGCTCCTATACATTTGATCTCTCCACGAGCAAGAGCAGGCTTAAGAATATTAGCAGCATCCATACTCCCCCCACTCGTACTTCCTGCTCCTACCATAGTATGAATCTCATCTATAAAGAGTATTGCTTTATCTATAGACTGAAGCTCTTTGAGGATACCCTTGAGTCTTTTTTCAAAATCTCCACGATATTTTGTACCTGCAACCAAAGAACCCATATCCAAAGCAAATATTTGAGAGTTTTTTAGAATAGTAGGAACATCATCTTGACTAATACGAAGTGCTAACCCCTCTGCTATAGCAGTTTTTCCAACCCCTGGTTCTCCTACTAAAAGAGGATTATTTTTTTTACGGCGACAGAGAGTCTGCATCACTCGTGTTACCTCATCTTCTCTTCCAAGTACAGGGTCTATTTTTCCTTTTGCAGAGAGTGCTACTAGTTCATGTGCAAATTGTGATAATAGAGTCTCTTGCATATCCATACTCTCTTCATCTATATTTTCTTCATCCCCTTTATCATGAGAGATAACTTCCAAAATATCAATTCGTGCAATTCCCATACTCTTCATCAAGTATGCACAATATACATTTTCATAAGACAACATAGCCGCTAACATATCACCTATCATAGCCTCTTTGCGTCCTGAACTACGCACATGTGCCATCATCTCATTAATAACCTTTGAAAGCATAAGTGTTTCAGAAGGCTCTACAGGGTTATCTAATGATATAACAGTACTCTCTATATGTTCGACTATTCCTTTTGTAAGGTCTTGGGGATCAACATCTAGTATACTTAATATCGCCCACCCCTCATCACTTTGCAAAATTGCCCAAAAGACATGCTCTACGGTCAAGTATTCATGGTTTCTCTCTTTTGCATATTCTACAGATTGCTTAAATACATCATTTAGTGCCATACTTATCATTACATATCCTCCTCTATTGTTGCAAGTAGTGGAAATTCATTCTGTTTTGCTAATGTAATAACTTGATGAGCTTTTGTTTCGGCTATTTCGTAACTATAGACTCCGCAAATAGCCTTTCCTTTATCATGAATAGCAATCATCAATGCCTCTGCATCATCAAAGTTTTTATGAAATATACTCGTAAGTATCATAATCACAAAATCCATACTTGTGTAATTATCATTATGCAGTATTACACGATACATTTTAGGTACTGCAATCTCTAATTCTATCTCAACTTCTTCTTCAATCTTTGGCAAATTAATCCTTTATTCTCTTCTTTTTTATTATTAGTTAGCAAGTGTACTTATATTATTATACTCAAATTTCAAAAATTTTTACAAACATTGCCAAAATTTATACCACGCTATTGCTTATCAAAGGCTTTGAAATCTACTAATATGCTATAATACTTTTATTAAATTTAAGAGAGTAACAGATGTATCAAATATCAAAATATATAAACTTTTTCCAGAAAAAAAGAGCTATTTATGCATAATACTCTTTTTATCTCCGCTACAGGGACAAATATTGGTAAAACATATACAACTCTCTTGCTTATCAAAGCTTTTGCTTCTTATGGTATAAAAGTGGGGGTATGCAAACCCATAGAAACAGGAGTAGATACAATACCTCTTGATGCCTCTCTACTTCTAAATAGTATACAAAAAGTAAATTCAAAATTTTCTACTTTAGATGCTAATGATATTACAGCGTATACATTCCCTCTGCCTGCTGCTCCATTTTGTGCAGATACAAAGCAGACTATTAAAATTGATACTATTATAGATAAGATTCATGCCCTAGAAAAAAAATGTGATATATTATTAATAGAAGGTGCTGGTGGGTTGATGGTACCTATTACAGAGAGCTACACAATGATAGACCTAGCACAGACTCTTAATGCACCACTACTTCTTGTAACTCCTAGCCGTTTGGGATGTATCAATGATACACTTCTTTCTATAGAAGCTCTTAAGAGTAGAAATATTACCTATGAGTGGTGTGTTAATATCTATGAAGATAAAGAGAGTTTTGATGCAGTGACTCGCCCCTATTATGATAGAGTGTTTAAAAATTGGTGGAGTAGCAACAAGGGGATAGATGCATTTGTAAAAAGATACATACAAACACATCTACATAGCTAGAGAGGTTAAATCCCCTCTGCAATCATAGCATCTGCTACGCGTTTAAATCCTGCTATATTTGCACCTGCTACATAGTTTCCATCTAAGTTATACTCTTTTGCAGTAGAAGCTACATTTTCGCATATCTCAGCCATTGTCTCTTTGAGTTTACGATCAACTTCTGCAAATGTCCATTTTTCCATAGAAGCATTTTGACTCATCTCAAAACCACTCACCGCAACACCACCAGCATTAGCAGCTTTGGCAGGAGCTAAACATATTTTACTCTTAATCATAGCATGAATAGCATCAGGAGTTGATGGCATATTTGCACCCTCTGCAACAATAGTAGTCTTATTTTTGATAAGATTTTTTGCATCTGCAACTGAAAGTTCATTTTGGGTAGCACAAGGAAATGCCCCATAACAAGGAATATCCCATACAGCGTGAGCATCTTCTGGATACTCACTCACAGGAATATATTTGGCACTTATATGTATCTTGGTATACTCTTCCAAAGAGACTCTCTCTTCAAGTTTAAGTCTTTTGAGGAGTTCTACATCTATCCCTCTGGAATCATAAATAGTTCCTTTAGAGTCTGTGGCTGTCACAGGGATAGCTCCTATATGTATCAGTTTTTCAATCACATGAATAGCTACATTTCCTGCACCACTCACAGTACATATTTTATCTTTTAGATCCTCTTTAAATTCAAGCTCTAACATCTTTTGTGTAAAATAGACAACACCATACCCTGTGGCTTCTGGTCGCATAAGAGAGCCACCAAAAAATTGTGGTTTTCCAGTAAGCACACCCTCAAATGAGCTAGTAATTCTTTTGTAAGTACCAAAAAGATAGCCTATTTCTCGTCCTCCTACACCTATGTCACCTGCTGGAACATCTATTCGTGGACCTATATATTTATGAAGCTCTTGCATAAAAGCCGTACAAAACTTCATTATCTCAAAATCACTTTTTCCTTTTGGATCAAAATCACTACCACCTTTGCCTCCACCAATAGGCAAACCTGTAAGAGCATTTTTCAAAATCTGTTCAAAGCCCAAAAATTTTAAAATACCTTCATTAACGCTGGGGTGAAAACGCAACCCACCTTTATAGGGTCCCAGTGCATTATTAAATTGTATTCTATATCCTGTATTTACCTGAACTTCATTATTATCATCAAGCCATGCTACCTGAAATTTAATCACTCTATCAGGAGTAATTAATCTCTTAATAATAGCATTTTTTGCACTTTTCATATAAACCTCATCAGACTTAAAAAGTGGGATAATAGATAAAAGTACCTCTTCCATTGCCTGAAAAAATACATCATCCTCTGCACAATTAGGGTTTTTTAGTTTTGCAATCTCTTTTTTTGCATCAGCAACAGTAGTAATTTTTCTCATAAATTTTCCTTTTATTTCTTATTGGCATCCTACACACTCTTGACTTCTATCTTCAATACCTTCTGTATCCTTGGCAGCTTCGGGAGATTGGCTTCTTAAATAATAAGTTGACTTTAATCCAAACCTCCATGCATCCATATAAATATCATTCAAGTATTTTCCACTAGCTTTATCAAGTGTTACAAAAATATTGAGGCTCTGTCCTTGGTCTATCCACTTTTGTCTAATAGCCCCTGCTTTGATAAGTAATCTCTGGTCAAGGTCATAACTAGGCGTATAATACTCCCAAGTATCAGGAGAGAGATTAGGCACAACCACAGGAATAAGCCCTGAAAGGTTCTCTTCAAACCATTTTCGTTTATAGACTGGTTCTATTGCTTGAGTAGTTCCTGTCAAAATAGAGATAGAGCTTGTTGGGGCAATAGCCATCAGATACCCATTACGCATACCATCACTTTTGACTTTGCTTTTGAGTTCTTGCCAATCATAATTATACCCAAAAAGCCCTCCTCTATCTACAAGCTTGCATGCCTCTTTGTTGGCTTTGTCTATAGGGAAAATTCCTTTTGACCATTCAGAACCCTCAAATGTAGGATAGGCTCCTTTTTCTAATGAAAGGTCACTAGAAGCACGAATAGCATGGTAACTTACAGACTCCATCACTTCATCAATTTTATTAAAGTGTTCATGGCTCCCCCATCCAATGGCTTGTTCTGCAAGCATCTGTGCTTCACCCATTACACCAAGCCCTATTGCTCTTGATTTTTCATTTGTTTTTTTGACCTTAGCCAAAGGATAGAAGTTTAAATCAATAACATTATCTAGCATTCTAATAGCAGTAGGCACCACACGAGCTATATCTTCTGCAGTGTTGACTTTGGAGAGATTGACAGAAGCTAAATTACAAACAGCCGTATCTCCATCTACCTTCTCTTTCTCTACTATCCAAACCCTTTTATTATTAATAGAGTCCAAGGCAGTAATTTTTCTTCCTAATTTAACTATACCACTATCTACTCTCACCTCTTCATTTTCATCAAAAAGGTCAAAAGATTGGTCGTCATATATCACCTTTATAAAATATTTATTAGGAGAGGTATTTTGGAAAATTTCGGTACATTGTAGTGTCATTACCCCATCAAACATCATTTTACTTCTTTTAGGTTCTGTTCCACAATAAGTAGCTTTTGATTCATTCTCATCAATCACACTTTCTACTTTTACAAATCTTACAGCCGAACGGTTATATACTCTTTTTGTAGGTTGCACTCTATGTCCCACATAGCCTAAATCAATTAAAGTATTTAAAGAAGAACCTGCAATAAGTAATCGTATTTGTTTTTTACACCAATACTCTTTAGATTCTCCACTTCCATCATTCTTAGGTAAAAGTTCATAGCCTTCATCTTTAAAATGAGAAACCACACTATACACACCTAATTCTTGAAGCATAAGGCGTATTTCAAGCAAGAAATCATTATTTGTTGAAGCTATTTGTATGGATTCTGCTGATTTATTAGAAGTTAAAGTCCCATCACCATCAATATATCCAGCTAACCAATCTAACCTACTCTGTACAGAATATTTATGATTTGGAATAAAAAATTTCTTTTTAAGTTTGCCATGTTCATAATTTAAATTTATCATTTTATCAGCACGATTTAAATGCTTATATCCAGCAAAGAAGTTTACTAAATTTCTTTTTTCATGATATAAATATATTTTAGAACCAATTAGAGAATTATTTTTGACTACTGTACCATCAGCAGAATAAAAACCATTTTCATAGGCAAATTCTAATTTTTTTCTACCATGAGGAATCGGTTCTAATTCAAATTTAGAGAGTTTATCTCCTACTTTTAGTTCATGGGTTCGTTTAATTACTTCCCCAATATTTGCACCATATTTATCTTGACGCACAACTGACCATTTATGATACGGAGTAGCTTCAATAGTTTGTTGAGATGATAAATTAACTTTTAAAACTTTTTGAGATTTAGAAGTTTGGAAAAGTTCTGTTTTACTCCACTCTTCTCCATTCCAACACTCCAAAGTTTTACCAGCTACTTTTTTAATCTTAATATAGCCATGTTTTTTTGTTAAAACTTTGGTATCACCAGTAACACAAAGGTTTGAACTTCTAATAACCCCTGAATGTTGATTTGGATTTGCTTTATTGGCTGCATCTTTAAAAGCTAAAAAAGGATTTCCTGTCTCAAAGTAACTGCGAAGTATCATCTTCCATAAGACTTTTGCAGAGATAACCTCTTTGATAAGAGACTCATTACTCTCCAACTCTACATAATGAGCCTCAAACTCTTCTCCATAGAGTGTAGTGAGTTCACTCACCTCATAAGGGTCAAAGAGTGTCCAAGTTTCATCATTTTCAACTCGTTGCATAAACAGATCATTCAACCACAAAGCAGGAAAGAGATCATGCGCTCGTCGTCTCTCTTCTCCTGAATTCTTTTTAAGGTCAAGAAAATCTCGTACATCTATATGCCAAGGTTCTATATAGACAGCTATAGCACCTTTTCTTGTATTATGAATAAGATGAAAATTTCCTTCACTGTTTTCTGTAGAACAAAAATAGTTATTATTATTTTTAACTGTTAAATCAAAAAACTCTTCTTTGGCTTGAGGTTTAGAGATTTTAGAGATTTTAACAAACTCATTTTTGTCATTAATCGTTATATCTCCTCTCTCTAGGCTATCACTTCTTACATAGATTACTTGATTATTCACAACTTTTGGGAAAGGATGCCAATTAGAAGTAATAATAAAATTTTCATCTTCAAAAGCAATTTGTATTTGATCTTTTACTTTAACATCAATTTCATGCTTTGCTGTAACTGATTGATAATCTACAATATTAGTATCAATATTATAACTCATAACCAAATCACCAATACGAACTTCTTCTATAGGAATAATAATGGTATTCAAAGCTTTTATCTCAAATTTATGACTATTTCTTCTTTTGCCTTTGAGTTTATATCCATACGAGAGATGTTTTCTAATTCGTGCCATCTCTGTACGCTTTTTATAGCTCTCTTCCCAACCTTTTGAGATATTTTCTTCGTTTGAGAGTACTTGAAGATTGTCTAAATTATTATTTAATTTATTATTATCTTTATGGTCAATAGTGTTTGTAGCACTATATTCTAAATATTGTTTTGCCAAAAGTAGATGAAGCGTAAGCGACTCTTTGCCCAAAGCAACGCGTACATACCCTTTTCTATCAATCATATTAGATAATACTCTTAAAGAGTCAATTTTAATAATCACACCCTCTTTGCTTATAGCATACTCAGAATGATTAATAACTGTTTCAAAGCCTTCAGGTAAACCTTTATTGAGCTTTTTATATTTACCTATAATTCTTTTATACTGTTCATGTGTTAAGCCATAAGTAGTTTCTAAAAATTCATGCCCTTGCTGATTCATAATATAATCAAATAAAAGACTACTAATAAAGTTTTTAGAAAATTTAGCATATTCAAAAGCAAAAGAACTTGCATACGAAGCAATAGCCTCTCGTAACTCTTTGGCTGTAAAGTCTGCTTTTTGATACACCCGTCTAAAGTCATGTTCAAAATTATCTGTTGTTACAGAGTCCAAGACTTTTACAAAAGAGTTTTTAGATACACAGCCCAACTGGTCGACAGCCACGGCTATATCATTAGCAATTTTCAAAAATGGCACAATCCCACCAGCTGCGTGTTTGTGTCCATCAATATACGACCCCATACCACGCACCAAAGACCAATCCCAACCAATACCACCACCAAATTTACTAAGCAATGCCATCTCTTTGTAGCCATCAAATATACCCTCTATATTATCAGGAGTCGAACCTATATAACATGAACTCAACTGGTGACGGGGGGTTCTCGCATTGCTTAGGGTTGGGGTTGCTGCCATTACTTCAAATTTGGATAAAATATCATAAAACTTTTTTGCCCAAGTCTGAGAATCAAACTCATTTTGAGCCAAAAACATCGCTACAGACATAAAAAGCTGTTGTGGTAACTCTATGGGTTTTCCACTTTTATCTTTGATTAAATATCTATCATAGAGTGTACGAAGACCTAGGTAATTAAACTGTAAATCTCGTTCGGGTTTAATGTAGGCACTTAAATCATCAAGGTCATATTGCTCTTTGAGTCCTAATACAATTCTCCCCTCTTTTTCTCCGTGTGTAAGGTAATCTCGAAGATGTTTATAGCCTGAAAAGCCTGAAGCTTTATGATAAATATCGTATAAAAATAGTCGTGAAGCAACAAAGGTCCAGTTAGGTCTATCTATATCAATTTTATCTACTGCTGTCTTAATAAGAGTCTGTTGAATCTCTTCTGTCGTTATCATATCACGAAACTGTAGCTTAGCATCAACCTCAAGCTCACTTTGGCTTACACCATCAAGACCCTTTACTGAATCGGCTGTATATTTTTGTATTTTTGTTACATCCAATGCCTCTACTCTACCACTTCGTTTAACAACTCTAATCATCTATTCTCCTAATATTCAGACAAGTTTTACTCTCTATTTTACGAGAGTGAAAATTAATCGGATAGTACTCTTTTTTTCCTTGTTTTTTTGTTAAGACAAGCTATAATACTTTTTATATAATTATATCAATAGGAGTAGAATGCTTTTTAAATATAAAGGTATTGACCCATCAGGAAAAAGAGTAAAAGGTTCTATATCTGCTACCACTCTCCAAGAGGCAAAACAAAAACTTCGTCTACAATCTATCTATTACGAGAGTCTCCTTCCTACAAAGCAACTTTCATTAGAGGCTTTTTCAAAAAGAGAGATGTCAGGGGTTATGCTTAGTAGCTTTGCCAAAGAGTTAGCTTCTTATCTTAACTCTGGAATGACTGTAATTACAGCTATTAAACTCCTAGAAAATCAACATGAAAATGAAAAGAAGTATAGTGATTTTTTGGGTGCTATCAAAACTATGATTGATGAAGGGCGCTCTTTATTTGTGGCACTCAACACGCAAAAGGTCTATGCGTTGCCTGACTTCTTTTTGCAAAGTATCAACATAGCGGGGCAAAGTGGAAAAATGGTGAGTGTATTAAGTAATATGGGTAACTTTTTTTCTGCACAAAGTAAGGTAAAGAAACAGGTTGGTAATGCTATGGCATATCCTCTCTTTATTTTTATTGTTGCTATTGGTATGAGTGGATTTTTGATTACTTTTGTTGTGCCTAAAATAACAAGTATTTTTGAAGATACAGGTCAAGAGTTACCTCCTATTACTCAATTTGTTTTAGGTATTAGTGATTTTTTAACTCAGCACTATATAGCACTACTTGTTGGTATTATTCTACTAATTGCTAGTTTCAAAATTATATACAAAAAAGTATACCGTTTTAAAAGAGGACTTGATGGAGTACTTCTAAAATTACCTGTAATAGGAACACTTATCCAAAACTATGAACTAGGAAGATTTAGCTATATTTTATCTCTTATGCTTAGTTCTGGTGTAGCCTATGCCCATGGAGTCAAACTTGCATCAACAACTTTTCATAATACAGCTCTTCAAGAACTTTTTGAAAATGCTTCAAGTAAAGTATTAGAGGGAAATAAACTCTCTAATGCCCTGCAACTAAGCAAAGGGGTTAAGCTTAAAAGAAATTTTATGCAAGCACTTGCTCTTGGAGAAGAGTCGAGTGAGGTTGCTAATATATTAGACAATATTGCATCACTATATAATGAAGAGAATGAAGACAAACTAAAACTTCTACTGAGTCTACTAGAGCCTTTTATGATGCTTTTTATTGGTTTAATTGTAGGTGTTATCGTGTCAGCTATGTTACTTCCAATATTTAGTATGAGCCTAGGAGCCCAAGGATAAAAAAGAGTTATCACAATAAATTTAGAAAAAAAAGGCAAAAATATGGCAAAAAAACAACGCTTTAGAGATATTAAAAAAGGAAAGATACAAGAGCCTACAGTAATAGAAAAAACAAAAAGAACCCGTGCAAAATATGCACCTATTACAACAAAGATAAAAGCATTTATTACAGATGTATTTATGCTATTAATGCCTATTATGTATATTGTAACCTACTTAGTTATGGGAAGTTTACAAGAGTTTCAAGCAAATATTTTAAGCGGTTGGATTTATATATTAGTTCCTAATTTTATTATTGTTTTTTTATTTTTTTGGAAAAGTGGACAAACCCCAGGTTGTCGTGCATATTCTATAGAGCTAGTTGATGCCAAAACAGGAAAAAAAGCTCACCCTTTGGCTATTGCTCTTCGCTATTATTTTGAACTTTTAAGTATTATTTCTCTAGTTGGTCTTTTGATGGCACTATTTAGAGAAGATAAAAAATGTTTGCATGACCTTTTATCTGGCACAATATTAATACAAACTGATGTATAAAAAATTTCCTATAGAGTTCCCTTTGGCACTCTATTATTTTTTCTATTTTGCTCTTGTGGGAGTTTATGTAATTTTTATGCCCAAAGTACTTTTGGGTTTTAACTATACAAAAACAGAGGTAGGTATTATCTATGCGGCTGCTCCATTTATGCGTTTTTTACTCCCTTTTCTTTTTCGTTATTTTATTACGCTAAACCATAAAGTTTTTATTCTCTCTTTAATACTCTCTTTGATGAGTAGTATTCTGTTTTTGCTGACTATAGAGAGTTTTTGGTTTTACCTTGTAGCCAATCTTCTCTTTGGTGCAACTATGGGTATCTCTTTGCCTTTTGTAGAAACAATAGCTCTACAAACTTTATCCAAAAGTAGATATGGCAAAATTCGACTTTATGGTTCTATTGGATTTATGGCAATTGCACTTTGGTTAGGAAAAGTTTTGAGTTCTCCTATTGAAGCACTCTATTATCTAGTTGCTATGACCTTTTTTACCTTGCTTTTTGGTTCTACTATTGTCTTTTATAATACAGATACAAAAGTAGAAACCGTACAAGATAACAAATCATTTTCACTTTTGCGTTATCCTTGGTTTTGGATAAGTGTCTTTTTGATGCAGGTAAGCTTTGGAGGGTTTTATAACTTTTTTACCATCTATGAAACTGCCCATGGTATCTCTTTGGAAGTTACGAGTTGGATGTGGAGTTTTGGAGTAGTTTGCGAAATAGTAATGCTCTATTTTCAAGGTTCACTCTTGCGTAGAAATCTTCTGACTATTTTAAAGATAGCACTTTTACTTACCTCTTTGCGTTGGTTTTTACTCTATTTTTATCCTGATTCAGTATCTATGGTATTTGCCTCACAATCACTACATGCAATTAGTTTTGCTCTCTATCACACAGCTGCGATTTCATATATTTTTGTTCTGTATACCCAAAAAAGACTCGCACAGCAATTTTTCTTGGGTATAGCTTTTGGTTTGGGTGGCTCAGTTGGAGCTATCTTAGCTGGTTGGATATATGGAGAATTTATGTTTTTAATTGAGTCTTTTATTGCTCTTTTAGCATTTTTTGCCCTTTTTGGACATACTAAGGAGATACGATGAACCACAAACTACAAACCGCTATTATTTTTGCTGGTGGCAAAAGCTCACGCATGGGACAAGATAAAGCTCTTATGCCTTTTGGAGATTCTGCAACACTTTGTGAATATCAATATACACGACTTATGGCTTTTTTTGATACCGTCTATATCAGTACAAAAGAGCCAAAATTTACTTTTGATGCACCTCTTATCTATGATAGGTATCCACAAAGCTCTCCTCTTGTGGGTATTATTTCTATTTTTGAGACTATAGAAGCAGAGGAGTGTTTTATTTTAAGTGTAGATGCCCCTTTTGTAAGTAAAGAGATTATAACTACACTTTATAAAGAGAGTACAAAGGGTGATTTTGATGCTATTATTGCACAAAGCCCCAGAGGTAAAGAGCCTTTATGTGGAGTTTATAGGCGTTCTATAATAACAGAAGCAAAAAAATGTTTAACAGAAGATAATCATCGTCTTTCTCATCTCTTATCTCTATCAAATAGTATATTTGTAAAGTTTGAAAACAATAATGCCTTTGATAATTTAAATCATATTGAAGAGTATAATAAGGCTATAGAGAAAGTAGAAAAATAAATATTAGAACTTTTTTGGTTCTGTTCCTAGTGTAATTGTAGAAAAGTGTTGTGGCTGACCCGATGTATTGAGTTCAAAGTAGTATAAATCTTTAAACATATTTTGTACTCTCTCTCCTCTATTATCTAATACACCCTCATCACCCCAAGCACAAACTACTATTTTACATTGTGCCGTATAATGTTGAAGATATTTATTATTATTTGCTCCAATAGGATTTTTTATAGTATTTAATTGTTTAGTTTCTCTTGGTAAAAATGCAAAAAGATTAAAAGAGTAAAGACCACCATACCCTAATGATTTAGCAATATCTATCTGCTGTAAAATATCAGGATCATCTTTTTTTGCATCCCCATAAGATGGTTGTAATCCAATTATTCCAAGTACTGGTTTACTCTCATCCCAAAAACGAGAAAGTATATATCTATAATCCTTTTTATTGGAAAAAAGTGCTTGATTTATCATTATTTTCTCCTTGTTTTGCTATTATATCGAAAGAATATCATTAAAGATATTTTTATAATTTTTTTTATAGCGATTAAAATACCAAGTTAATATTATACTCACCTTAGGAGCAATTATGCAACATCTTGTTGATACTACCAATCTAAATAGATTACAAATTGATTATATTTTAAATGATGCAAAAGAGTTTAAAATCAAAAAACCTATAGCTCTTTTAAGAGATAAACTCTTAATTACTCTCTTTTTTGAGAGTTCTACGCGTACAAGAAGCTCTTTTGAAGTAGCTGCAAAAAGGCTTGGTGCTTCTGTGGTGCATCTAGATCCATCTCGAAGCTCAACTAATAAAGGTGAAACCCTAGAAGATACTTTTGCAAACCTTTGTGCTATGGAGCCTGATGGTGTTATTATTAGACATGAAGAAAATACTATTCCTCAGCAATTAGCACAAATGCAACTTACATCTGTTATTAATGCAGGAGCAGGAAATGACACCCATCCAACACAAGCACTTTTAGACCTTTTTACTATTAAAGAGCATTTTGGTGATATTAAGGGTAAGAAAATTGCTATTGTAGGTGATATTATTAGCTCTCGAGTGGCACACTCTAATATACGATTACTTGAACGCATGGGAATGGAGATAACACTTGTAGCACCTCCTTCATTTATGCCACAAAGTAATTTGCCTCAGGTAGAAAACTTAGAAGAAATTATAGATAAAATAGATGTAATAATGAGCCTAAGGGCACAACTAGAACGCCATGCAACACCTGTTTTTGAGAACTATGATGAGTATGCAAAAAAATACTGTATTACAACAGAACTCTTAGGTGATAGAGATATATTAGTCCTACATCCTGGTCCTGTTATGCGTAATATTGATATAAGTGATGCTATACTTGATGATAAAAGATGTAAAGTATTAGAGCAGGTACAAAATGGTGTTTATATTCGTATGGCTGTACTCAAACTTCTCTTTTTGGATTCATGAAAAAAGAAGCATGGCTCAACCACTCTCAAGGTATAGAGCAGATAAATAAACTAGGAAAAGCAAAAACTCCTTTTTTATTTATACTCTCTTATAATAAACAAAAAATTTTTGCTCAAGCTCTTGATAATCTAGATAAAGATATTTTTTATAAACTTAAATCGTATAGAAACTATTCTACCCAAAAAAAAACTCGTAGTTATACTTTTAAACGCTTACCTATTCCTTTTTGTTCCTATCAGAACTCTTTTCAAAAAGTAATTGAAGAGATTAAAAAAGGAAACTCTTATCTTTTAAATTTAACTTTTGAGACAGCTATAGAGACAAACTTATCCCTAAAAGAGATTTTTACCTATTCACAAGCTAAATTTAAACTCTATTTTAAAGGAGAATTTATCTGCTTTTCTCCTGAGGAGTTTATACATATAGAAGATAATATAATCTCTACCTACCCTATGAAAGGGACAATAGAAGCATCCAAAACTAATGCCAAAGAGCAAATACTTAGTAATCCTAAAGAGATGGCTGAACACATAATGATAGTTGATTTAATGCGTAATGATTTAGGTATTATAGGTAGGAGTATTAAAGTCAATAAATTTCGTTATATTGATACAATCAAAGCTGGTAAAAAAGAGCTTCTTCAAGTAAGTTCTCATATTACAGCTCAACTCTCAACACAGTGGCAAGAGAGTATAGGTACTCTCATTGATGCTCTCACTCCAGCAGGATCTATTACAGGTACACCCAAAAAAAAGACACAAACAATAATCAAAGAGATAGAAGAACATAATAGAGGGTTTTATACTGGGATTTTTGGTATTTTTGATGGTACATCACTGCACTCAGGGGTAATGATTCGTTTTATTGAATCCAAAGAAGGGAAATTATTTTATAAAAGTGGTGGGGGAATAACCATTGATAGTAATGCAGATGATGAGTATCAGGAGCTTATAGATAAAATATATCTACCATTTTAATATATTTAGTTACCAAAATAGCATGCTTTTTTTGATTAAATATAATTTTAATTAATCTACTATTATTTACAAAGTTTTTTATGATATTATTTAACACAAAATTTAATCTATATAAGCATAAAAAGGAGTAAAAGATGAATATTCAAAAGTTAAACCAAGCAATCGAAACACTACGAGAAGATATTGGTGAAGGTCTGATTTCTTGTGATATTTTCACTGTATCTGATGGTATGTCTGTAGCATCCTATAATCCTCAACCAAGAGCAAGTGCACTTTTTAATCAACTAACCACTAACCTAATGAAAACACTTAAAGGTGCTCGTTTTCCAAATTTGAATAAATATTATATATTAGACTTAGAAGGAGATCACATGGTGATTATCCTCCCCTTAGGAGACTATAGATGGGGTATGCTTGTCAATAGTAATAAAGTACAATTAGGACTTCTACTTAGTATTGCTATTCCTAATAGTATTGAATCATTTGAAAGTGCTCTATAAATACTTATCAATACTTTCAAAAGAGAGTCTCATAAGATGAGGCTTTTTTTTGATAATTAAATTGTAAGAATAAAAATAGATATTCTCATGTTTATAATAGAAAAATCCTCTTAATCCTTGACAAATTTTATATTTTCATGTATAAAGGGCTATACTATATTAGTTATTAATGAAGGAGCAAAGTTGATTTTGTTTTCAGATGAAGAGTTAAAACCAGCGGTAGAAAATGTAATAGAAAAAGTACGACCATCAATTAAACTTGATGGTGGAGATATAGAATTGATTGATATTATCAATGGTGTAGTGTTTGTCCAACTCAAAGGGGCTTGTATCGGTTGTGCTAGTAGTGGAACAACTCTAAAGTTTGGTGTTGAGAGACAGATGAAAGCATTGATTCACCCTGAAATTTCTGTTATGAATGTACCTATTGGCTGGGAAGATAAACTAGATCAGTTGGGATAATGGATGAAAAAGATAAGCAAGAAAAATCTTTTAGATAGAGCACAAACACAGTTCTCTAATGCTGAATATATGGTATCACTTCAAAGTTACAGCCTTTTACTTAGTGATTACCCTGAACTTATTGAAGCAAAAATAGGGATATACTTAAGTGACTTAGGTATACAAAATAGTGATGATGCCCAAGCACTCTTTGACTACTATCAAGTAATAAAAGAAGAAGAGGTTGATGCTTTGGAAATTATTGATAACCTTATCAAAACACTCGATAGCTCAAAAAGTTCTTTACAAGAGTTACTTATAGATCCTATACATGAACAAGTAGAGTATGCTGATGGTATTAGATATGAAGACTTTATAAAACTTGTTGAGGCTCGTGGTAATTTTAAGATGGCATTTGAAGATATTATGTTCTCTACAAAGGTTATTATTACTCAAAAAGATGAATTTATAGATTTTATAACCCATCTAGCAACGCAAGGCTTCCAAGAGACAGCCTTATACTATTTGGATGCTGCTTCAAGTAGTTTTGATGGAGACCAAGAGATATTTGAACTCTACAATCTTATGGAGCAAAAATAATGATAATAAGTTCTACACTAAAAGATTTTAAGTTTCTTACCGATGATACAAGTAAAATTACTACCGAGACACTTTTTTTAAAAACTGCTCAAAATAGCCATTATTTTGATAAGCTAGAGCATAAACCCTCTTATATTACACCTCATGAACTTATTGTATTATGGGGTATTGAGGGACTAAAAGTAGTTGGAGTTACAGGAACAAATGGAAAAACAAGTGTTACTGCTGGAATTTACTCATTTTTACTCGATTTAGACCAAAAGCCTGCACTGCAAGGTACACGAGGTTTTTTTGTACAAGAGCAGAGGCTTGAAGACAAAGCTATGACTACACCATCTATATTAGAGACTCTTCATAATATGAAGGTAGCACAAGAATATAACTGTAACTATTTTATTATGGAAGTAAGCTCACATGCTATTGATCAAAATAGAATTGAAGATATATCTTTTGCACTCAAAGTACATACAAATGTAACTCGTGACCATTTGGATTACCATGGAAGTGTTGAAGAGTATAAACGAGTAAAAAGTCTTTTCTTTGCAGATGAGACTCCTAAGCTTTTAAATAAAGATGATATTAAAAATATTACTTATAATCCTATTAATGCCCAAAGTTATGGTGTAGATGAGCCTGCAACTTTTAAAGTTCAAGCATTTTCCTTACTTAATGGCATCACAGCAGGAGTCAAACATCTAAGCTCTGAGGGGACATTTCATTCTCCTATGGTAGGACTCTTTAATCTCTTTAATCTTATGGCATCGATAGGTTCTGTTGTTATGCTTACCAACAAAACAATTCAAGAAGTCTGCGAAGTAGTAGAAAATTTTGCAGGTGTTGCAGGAAGAATGGAGGTTGTTAGCACTCATCCTCTTGTTGTTGTAGACTTTGCTCATACTGATGATGGTATGTATCAAGTTCTTGATAGTATCAAAGATAGGGACATATCTGTGGTCTTTGGTGCAGGAGGGAATAGAGACAAAGGTAAACGACCAAAAATGGGTGCTGTTGCAGGAAGATTTGCAAAAAGAATTTATGTTACAAGTGATAACCCTAGAGATGAAATACCTGAAATGATACTTGAAGAGATTCTTATAGGTTTACGAGGCAAAGATAATGTAACTGCTACACCTAATAGACGACAGGCTATAGAAATAGCATTAAGTCAGATGCAAAAAAATGATATTTTATTAATTTTAGGAAAAGGTGATGAGGACTATCAAGAGATAAAAGGGATAAAATATCCTTTTGATGATAGAGCTGTTGTACGAGAATTATTACAGATAAGTTAGTATATTTTTCTCTATAGAAAGCATAAAAATGCTTAATTTTAGATATACTACAAAATTATATTTTTTAGATAAGGATTTTTTAGTATTATGATAAGAATAAAGTACTTTATAATAATTTCATCGCTATTTATAACATTTTTTACAAGCCAACTCGTGGCAAAACAGTTTGATACTGTTGCACAAGCTATTATTACTAAAGCAGTAAGCACACAACCAAAAAGTAGCTACCTTAGAAAAATGTATAAAATCTCTGGACATAGACCAATTTGGGTAACGCAACATAATCTTACACCTATTGCAAAAGACCTCTTAGATAGAGTTTTAAGTGATCCTCTTCTTGATCAAAGAACCAAAATGTATAAAAATGCTAAGAATATTTTAGCAAACGGTACTTCTACATCTCTATTTTCAGGGAAAAGTTCTATAGGAAAACATATAAAGTTAGAATTTAAGCTAAGCAAGCTCTTTAAAAATTATGCAAATTATACACTCTATGGCATGATTCATTGGGGTCACTTTAAAGTTCTTTTCAAAAGGCAAGCAGGACTTGATGATGTCTATGCTGATTGGGAAATTTATCCACCCTATACTCTCTCCTCTTTACTTCGTACTATTATTGTAAATAATGATGTAAATGCACCTTTTGATGCACTTACACCCAATACAAGACTCTACACTAAACTTAAAAAAAAGTTAGAACAATATAAACAAATTGCATTAAGTAATCAATGGCCAAAGGTTGTTATAGCTAATAAAATTGTACCTAATAGTAGCGATATAGCAATACCCCTCATACGCAAACGATTAAGCCTTAGTGGTGACTTGAAAGAGTGTGAAGTTAATGATTCTCCTATATATGATAGTTGTCTTGTTAAAGCTGTTAAAAACTTTCAACAACGAAATGGTCAACTTGTAGATGGGATAATTGGCAAAGGCACTGCTAAGGCTCTCTCTTTGAGTGTTGGGCAGATAATGACCAAAATGCAACTTAATCTTGATCGTATTAAAATGATGAGAAGAAATGATAACGGAAAACATATTATGGTTAATATACCTGCATTTCAACTCTATTTTTATGAAGATGCAAAAGTAATACAGAGTATGCGTGTTGTAGCAGGATCAAAAAAACACCCTACTCCTATTTTTAGTGAAACAATCAAAACTATTGTACTTAACCCATACTGGAATGTACCCACAAGTATTATCCAAAATGAGATGATTCCCAAGCTTCTTAAAAATAAGAATGCGATGAAAAAACAAGGAATTGAAGTACGCAATGGTTGGGGAAGTGATGCCAAGAAAATTTCACCACACACTGTTGATTGGAGTAAATACCGTTATAGTAAATCTGTACCTTATCGTTTTGCTCAAGTTCCTGGAAATAAAAATGCTCTAGGAAAAGTAAAATTTCTTTTCCCCAATAAGTTCTCTGTCTATATGCATGATACACCACAAAAACATCTCTTTAAACGCCATACTAGAGCCTATAGCCATGGCTGTATCCGTCTGCAAAAGCCTCGTGAACTCCTTAAAACATTCTCTTCATTTAATAAAAATGTAAACTATGACCTCTCAAAAAAGAGGCTTAAAGGTAAAAAGCAAGTTTATTTGAATCTTAATGAGAATGTACCTGTAGATGTAACATATTTAACCGCTTGGGTTGACCCTAGTGGTACACTACAAATGCGTAATGATATTTACGGTTATGATACAATGCAACTAAAGTATCAAAGACGATACTAGTCTTATTTTTTCTCTCGTTCTTACGCTACTCTTAATTTCTTTATGCTAGAATAAAATAAATTTATTACAATAAATTATAAGGGAGGGCGTAGTTTTGATAAAATCACTCTTTTTATCCAAAAACCAAAAGCTTATCAAAGCTTGGGAACAAGAGCATAAATCTATTGGTGCTTTGGCAGGAAAAATAATAGAATCTTATGAAAAAAATGATATAAAAAAATCTAAAAAATATTTAAATGACTTAGATAGCCTTACTGTAGGACATCTAATGAAAGAGGATTTAGCATTTTATAATTTACTCAAACATTCAGAAGGTCTTGAGGAAGAGACAATAGACAATATTAAAGAGTTTCGTGAAACATTCAAAGGTACAAAAACAGCACTTATGAATTTTATTGCTAAATATGCTTCTGATAATACAGAATTAGATGAAACTTTTATCACTTCATTTAAGGGCTTAGTAAAAGTTGTAGTAAGTAGAATAAATTATGAAGAAGAAAATCTTTATCAAATATTGGCTGAGTCTAAAGCCTAAACCTATACTATTTTTTACTCAAATAGTAACCAAAGTGGGAAAGTCCCACTTTAATATTATTTTTGAGCATTCTTTTTATCTCTAGCTTCTCTTTTTCTCCCATCTTTATCACCAAATGCGAATTTCAAAAACCCAAAGCCCTAAAATAGGGGGTTTGCAAGGGGTTAGTAGTAAGATTTGAAAAAAATGTAGTG
>JADGDQ010000086.1 GCA_016744805.1 Sulfurovaceae bacterium | reverse complement strand
AAATATATAGCTATAGCAGATACAAATCAAGCACTTGTTGATACATTTACTCTTTTGCGTGCTGGTAGTTATGAACACTATTGGGCATTTGATGCAGGACTAAAAAGTATGGGTGTAGGCAATGGCTGTTGTGCATTAAGAAGTGAATATTGTCACCCAGAGTATCCACAATGAATCAAATAGATCACTTTGAAAAGAAATCAAAATCATGGGATATGAATAGTACACGAGTAATTAATGCTCAGACAATAGCTACAAGTATATTAGAGAGTATTGAGGTTAATGATTCTATGAGTCTGATAGATTTTGGAGCAGGGACAGGGTTACTCAGTTACTTTGTTGCCCCAAAAGTAGAGAAGATTATAGCCATAGATAACTCTCCTTCTATGTTAGAAAAGTTCAAAGAGAAACAATCAGAATTTGCTTGTGATACACAAGTACTACAAGCAGATTTGTCTATAGATACTTTGGATATAAAAGTAGATGGAATTATCTCTTCTATGACTATACACCATCTTTTGGATACAAAAGCTCTGTTTGATAAGCTTTATAGCATGTTGGGTGATAAAGGATTTATAGCTATTGCCGATTTAGATAGCGAAGATGGGAGTTTTCATAGTGATAATACAGGAGTATTCCATTATGGCTTTGATAGAGAAGAGCTAAAAGCCATAGCCCAAGCATCAGGTTTTAAAGATATTAGCTTCCAAACCGTAAGCCACATCAAAAAACCACATAGAGAGTTTACAGTATTTCTGATGATAGCTTCTATTTGATGTAGGTTTGGCACTGCCAAACCTACGAGATATTACTTCTTCCCAACCCTATATATCACCGCATACATCAAAGGTACAAAATAGAGGTTTAGGACGGTTGACCATGCTATACCGAAGCCTAGGGCGACTGCCATGGGTTGGAGGATAAGGGCTTGACCACTTGCAAAGAACATGAGGGTTAGTAAGCCTAGAACTGTGGTTACGGAGGTGAGGATAATAGGGCGGAGTCTTTGTCCTGCTTTGTGTATTAGTTCATCATAATCTTTGGAGTCTCTGATAAAACTTAGCATAATAAGTCCATCATTGACTACCACTCCTGCAAGTCCGATAATTCCCATCATTCCAGGCATTGTAAGATTGAGACCCAAGAGATAAGTTCCTACTAAGGCTCCTACTATAGATAGAGGAATAGCTAGTACAATAATAAGCGGTAAAACAAGAGAGTTAAACATCCAAACTAGAGATATAAATATAAGAAAAACTGCTATCATTCCTGCTTGACTCATCTCTTTTTGCATCTGTGTATTCTCTTTTTCTTCACCTTTAATCACAACTTTTACGCCAGAGTTACTTATTTGTTCTATAAGGGGTCGTAGCTTTTGCATAACTTCTGTAGAGAGAACAGTTTTACTATCTACGCGTGCAAAAACAGAACGAATTCTATCTCCATCCTCTTTAAATATTTTTACAAAACTTTTTGTATAGATAAAGTCACAAACATCAGCTAATCGTACTAGCTGTTTGCCATTTGGTGTAGAGATTCGGAGGGTCTCTATATCCATAGTAGCATCTTTATTAAGCTCTTCTATACGGATACGCACTAAACCTGTTTGATTAAATGCTTTGGCATACTCTGCTTTAAGGAGTGATCCCTTGAGTTGTTGGGCGATTGCTCCTTCGCTAAATCCTAACTGCTGTCCATACTCATTGACCCGAAGCTTTAACTCTTTTACACCCTCTTTGGCATTATCACCTATATCTTCTACACCATCTATCTCTCTAAGGGCTTTTTGGAGTTGTGTAATTGCTTTTTGGACAGAGTTTGTCTCTCCTATAAGTCCTACTTCTATATCATGCCCTACAATACCTGTTTGTTGTACAAAAGCATTTATCTCTTGAAACATTAATGCATTATTTGGAAGTTTTTTGTGGATAAATTTATTAATTACTTTTGCTTGCACTACTTTGACTAGCTCTTGGGCTTTGTGTTGACGCAACATATCACTATCATCATACTCTAATGAGAAGATAGGATTAATATATTTGTCAAAAAGGTTTTGTGGTGCTCTTTCATGCAGATTAATAAATACTTGAAAAAGGTTTTTTCCTGTCTCAAAAGTTTGGTCAGGATTGAACTTCATACCTATTACAGATGTTACAGATGCCATCTCACTACTATCAAGGCTTTTGAGAAGCTCTTGTTCTAGTTGTGTGATAAGCTCTTCGGTATCTTCTAGTTTGGAGTTAATATCAACTTTTCCATTGACAAATATTTGTGTGGTATCAAACTCAGGAAAGAGTTGAAATTTGGTGATAGATGCCATACCTATAGTAGACATAACAATAAACGAAACTAAAAGAGCTAAAGAGGTTTTTTTGAACTCTAAAAGCTTAAGTAGTATTTTTTGGTACAGAGAAATAACACCATCCCATAGAGTACTTTTTTGGTGTGTTTTATGAAAATCACCCATAGAAAAAAATTCTTTAGCATGCAAAGGCATAAAATAAAAGGCTTCAAAAAGAGAGCTGATAAGGAGTATGCTAATCATTACAGGTAAAACTTTCATAAACAGACCCATCTCTCCACTCATAATCAATAGTGGTAAAAATGCAAATACGGTGGTAAGTGTGGCAGTAAGTACCGCAGGAAACATCTCTGTAGCCCCATCAATAGCAGCATCTCTAGGAGATTTCCCCATCTCTAAGTGCCTATAAATATTTTCTGCTACAACAATAGCTTCATCTACAAGCATTCCTAGGGCTATAAGAGACCCCAAAAGTGTAAGCATATTAAGACTATATCCTATAAGATTTGCAGTAATAAGCGTAAGCATAAAACTAGCAGGTATCCCAATAGCAACAACAATAGCAATCCTAAAGTTAACACTCATAAAAAGAGCCATGAAGACCAAAATAAGTCCAAAGAGAATATTAGAAGAGACAAGATTAAGCCTATTTTTAATCCATATAGAGGTATCTGTATAGGTGTCAAACTGTACCTCAGGATACTCCTTGGCAAACTCTTTGAGCATCTCTCTTACCTCTTTGCTCAAAGCTATGGCATTTCCCTCTTTTGTTTTGCTCACATTAATAGAGATGTTTTTTTTGCCATTAAAGTGTGAAATCTCTTGAAACTGGCTAAGACCATAACTTACCGTAGCAATATCACCTAGTCGTACTCTTTTCTCTCCTATAGACAAAAGTACAGACTCTAGTGATGAAGCGTCTTTTTCTCCATTGATAGTAGAGATATATAGATGACTTCCTCTCTGTTCTATTGTCCCTATAGGAAAAATAGAACTAATAGAGCTAATTGCATTATAAACACTCTGTTTAGAGAGATTGTAGACTTCTAGTTTTTTTTCATCTATAGAGATAAGTACCTCATCATCAGCATCTCCTCTAATAAGAATATTACTTAGATTTTTATAATCACTCAAACGGCTTTTAAGTTTTTGGGCTATCTCTATAAGTTCTTTGGTAGGTTTATCCGCAGAGATAGCAAGTAAAAGTAGAGGAAAGTCATGCACAGATATTTTGGCTATTGGCTCATCCATATCAGAGGGTAAATCTCGTCTTGTATTAGAGATAACATCTTTGACATCTCCTAATACTAGTTGGTTATCACTTCCTTGTTTGATATTTGCACTCATCATAAAAGCACCATTTTGTATAATAGTATCTATGCTATCTATTTCACTAATACTTTTAACATCATCTTCAATATTTTTAACAACCATCTTATCAAGTGTATCTGCACTTGCTCCCACATAGCCACCAGTAATAGTAATTTGGTCAAGCTGTGAGGGTGGAAAAATCTCTTTAGGAATATTTTGGTAGGAGAAGATTGCCACAACAAACATAAAAAGCATAAAGATATGGTTGATAATGGGCTTATCAATACTAAATTTAATAAATTCTCTAATCATCTATACTCTCTTCATTGCTTTCATTTTCATCATATATAGTATTTTCAAGTTCTTGGAGTTCAGAAAAAAAGTCTATATCACTGACACAGTTTTTAAACTTTTGTCTTTGCAGTTGGTTTTCTAACATAATATTCTCCTCTTTTAATGCTGATACTTCTCGTTGTATATAATTAATACGCCTACTCTCATAATAGATTTGATTGCTTAGGTAAATTTTGATAATAGAGAGAACTATAACACTCCCCATAAGTACTATTGTCATAAAAAACATTCCAAATGAGATACCATTTTGTACTTTTCTGCGTGAATTCAAAACAATTAACTACCAGTATCAAATCTAAAAGATCTTAGCTTAGCACTACGGCTACGGGGATTTATTTTGAGTTCTTCTTTGCTAGCAGTAATTGGTTTTCGTTTGATAACCTTGCCTCTAGCATGATTTTTACCACAAGTACAACGCATAGCATGTTCATCACATATACATGCCTGTGACCATCTTTTGAATCTATTTTTAACTAATCTATCTTCAAGAGAGTGAAAAGTAATCAATGAAACAACAGCCCCAGCATAATGACGAGCTTCTAGTGCATCTAACAGCCCCTCAATCTCTCCTAGTTCATTATTAACTTCTATTCGTATAGCCTGAAAGGGGAGGGTAGATGGGTTTATCTTGCCTCCTTGTGGGATAACAGTTCTAATAATTTGACTGAGTTGCTTTGATGATTTAATTGGCTCTATGGCTCTTGCTTGGAGTATTGCACCTGTAAGCTTACGGTAAGAGCGAACCTCTCCATAGGTATCAAAAATATATTCTAATTGTTCTTGTGTATAGGTATTGACTACTTCTAATGCACTTAAGGATGCAGAACTATCCATACGCATATCTAGCACTTCACTCTCAAAACTAAAGCCTCTTTGGACCTTATCTAATTGCAGTGAAGATACTCCAAAGTCTGCGAGTATAGCTTCTATAGGTTCTTCTTTGAGTGTAGGGAATACTTGTGAAAATGTTCCTTTATAGAGTGTTGACCGCTCTTTGAAAGGAAGCAGTCTTTGGGCAGAAAAATCTAGAGCCTCTTGGTCTCTATCTATGCCAACATGTTTTGCATCATTGTGGATTTGGAGTATCTCAGAACTATGTCCTGCGTATCCTAAAGTACAATCAACGATATACCCAGTTTTTAAATTTTGGAAACTTTCTAATACTTCATTAAGGAGTACAGGTATATGAGGTGTTTTCATGGAGTTCTCTCGTCTTTTTAATGCTATAATACCAAAATTATATAAAA
>JADGDQ010000085.1 GCA_016744805.1 Sulfurovaceae bacterium | reverse complement strand
TTATAGTGCAGACGATATAGTAGATAAATTGATAGCTTCTATCAACAAAGAGTTTAAACTCTCATTGCTTCAAAAAGAGGGTGAAAAATACTTTATAAATTTTAGAGATAGAGAGAACTGTAGGCGTATTTATGATACTATACTACAGAAACTTATAGGAGAATCATAGGATGAAAGAACTTGTATCAATTATCACCCCTTCTTATAATAATGCTTTGTTTATAGAAGAGACTATAGAATCGGTGCTTCATCAAACCTACCCCTATTGGGAGATGATCATTATAGATGATTGTTCTAGTGATAATAGTTTAGATATTATTAAAAAGTATGCTAAAGATGAACCAAGAATTAAACTTATTATTAACAAAAAAAATATAGGTGTATCCAAAAGTAGAAATATAGCTATAAAAGCAGCAAAGGGTACCTATATTGCTTTTTTAGATAGTGATGATCTTTGGCTTCCCAAAAAACTATCCAAACAGTTAAGTTTAATGACGAAAACTCATGCTCTTATGAGCTACTCATCATATAAAACTATCAATGAAAATAGTAAAATAACAGGTTATTTTTTGGTAAAATCAAAAGTAAGCTATAAGGATCTTCTTAAAACAAGTACTATAGGAACACTTACGACTATTTATAATGCCAAAAAATTAGGAAAATTTTATTTTGAGACACAGGGGCATGAAGATTATGTAATGAAGCTTAATATTCTTAAAAGAATAGGTGTAGCACAAGGTGTTCGAGAACCTCTTGCACATTATAGAATAGTAGAAAATAGTATATCAAGAAATAAATTTCAAGCTGCCTCTTGGCAATGGAAAATATATAGAAAGAGTGAAAAATTACCCCCATTAAAGAGTTTGTATTATTTTATGCACTACACATATAATGGTTTTACAAAATACAAAAAGAGGGATTAAAGCCCTCTTTTACCCATAACTACAAAAATAGTCTCCCATACAACAATAAATTCATAGACTAAAGACCATCTTTTAATATAAAAAAGATCATAAGCTAACTTATGTCTTGCATCCTCTTCATTTGCACCATAAGGATACTTAATCTGTGCCCAACCTGTAATTCCTGGTCTTATACTATGGCGTTTTTTATAATAAGGAATACTCTTTTCAAATTGATCAACCCAATACCTTCTCTCTGGTCTAGGACCAATAAGGTGCATATCTCCTTTGATTACATTCCATAGTTGAGGGAGTTCATCAAAGCGTGTTTTACGCATAGTCTCTCCCCACTCAAAGGCACGATTATCATCTTTGGATGCAAACTGAGGAGTAGCACCTTCTGAGCCTACAGGCATACTTCTAAATTTATAGCAAGTAAACTCTTTGTCGTCTAACCCAACTCTTTGTTGAGAATAGATTATTCCACCCTCTGGAGACTCTTTTTTAATTCTATATATCGAATATAACATAACAGGCATAGAAAAGAATGCAATAAATGCTACACCTACAAAATCTATAAGTCGTTTTAGAAGATATTGCATTGGGCTAAAGTGTCCTATCGTTTCTACAATATCATTAAGTGTTTTATGCTCATCAACATAACATTTTTGTAAATAAATATTTAAAAATGAGGCTATACTCATAATATGAAGATTTGTAGCTTCTAACTGTTCTAGTGATGAAGATATAACATCAAAAAGTACTTTTGGCATATTGAGTACTATAATACACTCTTGCTTATCTCCTAAATATTGTTTGACTTCTTGAAGAATATCTTGAATATTTTTATCTTTGTCCTCTATACAATCTATACTCCCAAATCTATTTTTTAAATTTTTAATCTCTAATGATGTAAATCTATATTCTTTACCAATCACAATCATGGCAACTCCTTATTATTGTTCTATATAATTTTAATTATAGCCAATATAGGATAAAATAAGTAATATAACTTCAAAGGGACTATTTTGGTATCCATCATTACACCATCTCATAATGCTAGTCAATTTATATCTCAATCAATAGAATCTGTTCTAGCACAAACTTATGAAAATTGGGAGATGATTATTGTAGATGATCTCTCTAGCGATGATTCTGTAGAAAAAATTGAGTCATATTGTAACAATGATAGTAGAATTAAACTAATAAAGCTAGAAAAAAATAGTGGTGCAGGGGTGGCTAGGAATAGAGCTATCAAAGAATCAAAGGGTGATATGATAGCATTTTTAGATGCTGATGACCTTTGGATGCCTCAAAAATTAGAAAAACAGTTAGCCTATATGCACCTTCATGATTTAGCTTTTACCTATAGCTCTTATCATGTAATTGATGAAGAAAATAATAATCTAACAACTTTTTATACAAAACCAAGTGTTACTTATGACTCACTGCTCAAAACTTGTAGTGTAGGGTGTTTGACAGCAGTGTATGATGTAAATAAGCTAGGTAAGATTTATATGCCAGATATGAAGAGACGGCAAGATTATGCGTTGTGGCTAGATATATTTAAACGCATTGAGTATGCCAAAGGCTTAGATGAACCTTTAGCATCTTATAGGGTAGGGCATAGCTCTATCTCTAGTAATAAGTTTAAAACGGCTCTTTGGCAGTGGAAGACTTATCGTGATATAGAAAAACTAAGCCTAGCAAAAAGTATCTATTATTTTGGGCATTATATCTATTATGGTTTCCGAAAATACCGTTAATGAGAGCTCTTTTTCTTGATAGAGATGGTATTATAAATAGAGATTATGGTTATGTCTCTAAGATAGAAAAGTTTGTATTTACTGATGGTATTTTTGAGTTTCTTCAACTTTTTATCTCTAAGGGGTATACTCTATTTATAGTAACAAATCAGTCAGGCATAGGGAGAGGATATTATAGTGAAGATGATTTTAAGGTATTAACGCAATGGATGATACGAAGTTTTAAAGAAAATAATATTAGTATAGAAGAAGTATACTACTGTCCTCACGCTCCAGAACAAAATTGTAAGTGTAGAAAACCATCTATTGGTATGATAACTCAAGCTCTAAATACTTACCCCATAGATTTAGAATCTTCATGGATGATAGGAGATAAAGATAGTGATATTATGCTAGCTCGTAATGCTACAATAGCTCATACAATCTTTATAGGTGAAGAGTCTCACCCCAATGCTTTATTTTCTTTTGGGTCTGTTGCTGAAGCTAAAATATATTTTGAATTGAATAAAGAGAAAATACATGGATAAAATTCGTAATAAAAAACTCCACATAGCTGTTATTGGTGATTTGATGATAGACCATTATATTTGGGGGAGTTGTGATCGAATATCTCCTGAAGCACCTGTGCAGGTAGTGGGTGTCAATAAACAGAGTACTGTGTTGGGTGGTGCTGGAAATGTGGTAAACAACCTAATATCCTTAGAAAGCAGAGTAGATATATATACTGTCTTAGGCGAAGATCAAAATGCTACAAATGCCATAAAACTATTAGAAGATATAGATGTAAACTGTTGTGGAGTTATTTTGGAGAATAATCGAAAAACTACTCAAAAAAGTCGTGTAATAGCATCTAACCAACAAATTATTCGCCTTGATGATGAGAGTCGCCAAGCAATTACAGATATATCTATCAATAAACTTATTTTACAGCTTCAAAAGAATATTCTAAGCTATGATGCAATACTCCTTTCTGATTATAATAAAGGCGTACTCACTCCATCATTTACAAAGCAGATTATTGCAATAGCCAAGAGTCATAATATTTTGGTATTAGTCGATCCAAAAGGGAATGACTACCTTAAATACAAAGGTGCAACACTTCTTACTCCAAACAAAAAAGAAGCCTCTTTAGCTACAAATATTGATATATCCAATACGCAGACTCTTGAAAAAGTAGGTTTTGAACTCAAAAATAGACTTGATTTAACTTATAGTATTATAACTCTTAGTGAAGAGGGTATAGCTATATTTGATAAAGATACTACTATTGTTCCTACTGTAGCAAGAGAGGTATATGATGTAACAGGTGCTGGAGATACTGTATTGGCATCTTTGGGGGTAGCTCTTTGTAGTGGATTTAGCATTGAATCATCTTGTGAATTTGCCAACAAAGCTGCAGCTGTAGTCGTAGCCAAAGTAGGCTCAGCCACGGCAACACTTAGCGAAATAGAAGAGTATGAACACTCACTAAACAAAGGGCAGATAGAGAGTAAAATCAAAGATTTTGCACAAATACAACGAATTACCTCACGACTCAAACAGCAAGGACGCAAAATAATCTTTACAAATGGATGTTTTGATATTCTCCATAGAGGACATGCGAGTTATCTCCAAAAAGCCAAAGAGTTAGGGGATATTTTGATAGTAGGACTCAATAGTGACGCAAGTATCACAAGACTCAAAGGCGAGAGCAGACCTATTAATATCCTAGAAGATAGAGCCTTTTTACTCTCTGCATTAGAGAGTGTAGATTTTGTTGTGCCATTTAGCCAAGATACACCGTATAATCTTATACAACATATTTATCCTCATATATTGGTCAAGGGTGCAGATTATAAAGGCAAAGAGGTTGTAGGCAGTGATTTGGCTGATGAGGTAAGATTGATAGAGTTTGTTGATGGCAAAAGTACAAGTGCCACAATAGCAAAAATGCAAAAGGCTTAATATGCAAGAGATGATTAGAGCAGAATTTCAAGCCCACAAAGAGGTGATAGAAGCCACAATAGATAGCCTTATCCCGATTACACTCCAAGCCTCCAACTTACTTATATCCACACTCAAAAATGGCAATAAAATTTTGTTATGTGGCAACGGTGGCTCTGCTGCGGATGCCCAACATATAGCAGCAGAACTTACAGGAAGATACAAAAGTGAGCGAAGAGGATTAGCAGGTATAGCCCTCTCCACAGATACCTCAGCTCTTACGGCAATTGCTAATGATTATGGTTTTGAAAGAGTATTTTTAAGACAAGTAGAAGCCTTAGCAAATAGTGGAGATCTACTTATAGCCATCTCCACAAGTGGCAACTCACCTAATATCTCTCTAGCTCTAGAAGAAGCCAAAAAACTAGGCTGTCACACTCTAGGACTCAGTGGAAAAGATGGTGGTGCAATGAATAGTTTATGTGATATAAATATTATTATCCCCTCAAATGACACCCCAAGAATCCAAGAGATGCACATACTTATAGCACATACCATGTGTCAGGCTGTGGATGATGCGTTTTAGATAAATTTTTGATACTCTAATGGAATATATGGCAATAGAACTATACATTTTTTAAGTAAAAGCTTAACAATCATATACTAATATAGCTACATAAGGATTTCAAAATGAAAGAAGTAGTGAATCATTTCTC
>JADGDQ010000038.1 GCA_016744805.1 Sulfurovaceae bacterium | reverse complement strand
CCTAGTTGGGCGATTATTTTGTGAAGTTATCATTGTGAGGTGGAAGGTGGGACAGGGTCAGCCTCTAATAAAGGATGTAACAATGCGACCAACAATCATAATTGTTATTCTTTTACTGTTAATTTTAGCAACAAAAGCATACTAAAAGCAGTGGAGAGAATTGGCGTTCTCTCTGCATGTCCCAACTAGGGTTATTATATCATAAAATCTTCTAAATTTCAAAATATATAAACCATATCATGCTTTTTGGAGGCGTTTCTTTATGCGTAATAATCGGTTATCCGTCGTAATATGTATTTGTTTTAGGAGTATAGGTCTTGTATTCATTCCCACCGAGGACGGAGTGGGAACGAGCGAAATTAAAAGACCTCATTTCACAGTCTCTGGAACTGTGGAACGAGCTAAAAATATTTTATAAAATCTCATTTTTTTAACTTCAAAATATTTGGACTAAAATTTCATTACTATATTCTTTTCAATCAAATTCTTTAATTATAAATTGTTTTATCTCATTTTCTGCCAAATTTAAAGTAAGAGTTTCTGAAGTTCAGGTATATACTACATCATTAATTACTATTTGCAGAGTATCTCAATCAGAATCTGTTCAAGTTGCTGTAAAAGTAACATTTTCTCAAGGTCATTGAGGAACACTATAATTATTATTTCAATAAGATTTTAAATTAATATCTCAAGTAACTTCAACTGAAGTTAGAGTTGGAGCTGTGTTTACTTCTTCTACTGGTTTTTCTTTTACAATAACAGTTCTTGTTACTATAGTTTCATTACCAGCTTCATCATAAGAAGTATCATTAACTTCATAAGTTCAAACTGTACTTGTATCTACAGCTGAAGCATCAATAACAATATCACCTGTTAAAGCTTCATTTTCATCTGCATCATTCCCTGCATCAGTTGCTGTTGCTCATAGTTCTGTATAAGTATCTCAAACAAATAGATTGATTGTTGAGTCTCCGATTAGAGTGATTTCTGGGGGAGTTGTGTCTTTTTCTGGTGTTGGAGTTCATCCTCCTAAATTCCCTGTTCATGGGTTTGTTTCTTCTACTTCTTCTTCAACTTCAATTTCAATTTCTTCTTCAACTACTTCTTCCTCTTCAAGTTCTTTAGATAAAGATAAAGTATGTTCAACTCTCTCACCATCTTCTATTGTATAGAATGTACATACTAGTTCTATAGAGAAGGTATCTAATACAAAATCAATCTCTTGAGTTGATACATCTAAATCTTCTCCATTAAGTTCCCAACTAATATCATAAATATCTCTATCTTCAAAGATGCACATATCTATTTCTGCTCAAATCACATCTCATTGTGTTCAAGTGGTTGTATCCAATTTTAGATGAGGCATTTTTGTATTAAGAGTATAGATTGCTTTGAGTGTATCTGAGTAGGAAGTTTCACTATGGATCATATCCATAAGCTCTTTAGCTAAGGCATCATTATAGAGTCCGTATGCAGTAAATAGTTTACCAATATATGCTTTGTTATCTAAGAAATTGACATCATCTCACTGTACTCCATTGATAATAGCCAAGATAAATATATCTCTAGGCATACCAGCTTCTAAAGCATCCATCCAATATTGCAATCACTCATCATCAGCTTCTCTATCTAAAATATTTTCATAAACTTGATGGATAAACTCTTCAACTGCCATATCCTCTGGATACTCTTCTTGTGTTTCAGGTTGGTCAAAAAAGCTTTGAGCTATCTCTTCTAATTGGAAATCAGAACTTTTCCAATACTCAAACCCTGCTTTATCAGGTGCACGATCAAAGGTTGCTATATAGAGTTTGGTAAGGCTATCTTCTGTAGCTATTTGTGCATTGGCAATGGTTCATAGAGCCATAAGTGACAATAGAGCTAGATTGAGTTTTTTCATATATATCCTTCTGTATTGCCATATTAACAAAATAGATAAAATCTGCTTTAGTAATATGACTCGATAAATAGTAAATAGTTTTCTTCAGAGCATAGAAGACAAAACTATACTTACCATAATCATAATGCCCCTTGCACTTACTTACTCGGTATCCCTCCAAGCCCTCGCTACAAACAGCACACAACAGTAAAGTTCTTTTCTTTTAAACCATCTCTTTTTATATTGTAGCTTCTCTATTTTTGCCAGTGGTAAATCCAACATACTTTAGAGTGCTATATATGGTGATTACTTTATTTAGTATTCAAAATTTCAGTTTTGATTTTATCCCTTTTTGGCTTATGGCTCTCTTATCTGCTCTATCTCTTCCATACTCAAACCTGTAATAAGAGCTATGGTTTGGTTGTTTAGCCCTTGTGTTATAGAGAGTTTCACTACCTCTATGGCTTTTTTATGTTCTCCCTCTTCTCGACCCTCTTCAATCCCCTCCTCTTTTCCCTCTTTATAGGCAAACTCATGGCTATTGAGTAGGTCTCTGTAGACTTTTAAGTTTTTATGATAGTTCTCTTGTTCGTTTTTGGGCAGAGAAGCGAACTCCGCTTTATCAAATGTCTGTTTAATCACATCACTCTGAATCTCTTTTGGTATATCTTGTAGTTGGTGTAGGTTTTGAAACACATATATCCACCACTCTAAGTGGCTAGAGAGCTCCTCTTTGGTTTTTTTGAGTTTGGGTATCTCTAGGTAGACCATATTGAGCTTATCATACATTAGCTCTTTTGTGTAGATATCTATTATCTTGCCATGGTGGAGATACTCTGGTCTATTTTTAAATCTATCTATTTCAAAATTGAGCAATCCTACGAAGTATACAGGAGATAACTCAAAGTTCCAACCACCTTTGATACCTTGTTGTTGTATAGGAAAGGAGCTATAGTACAAGGCTCTACTCTGGAAGTGTTCTTGTGAGACTTTTTGGAGTTCTACTATAAATTGATCACCCTTTTCATCTTCACATAGCAGATCTATAATAGCTTTTCTCTCTTCAGGAGCATCAGGGAGGAGCTCTCCATTTTTGAAGATGATCTCTTTTATCTTTCGCTCACCCTCAAAGTGTAGTATATCATTGAGTAAGCTTTTTAAGAGATCTGTATTGTTGGGATCTCCAAATATCTTTTTAAACCCAAAATCGGTAAAGAGGTTGATATATCTTGAAGTTTGGCACATGGTAGCTCTTTTTTTGTTTTATTATTGTAAGTTATGGCTTAGAGTCTCTTTAAATGCTGTTTTGGTCGCTACCATCTATCAGATAAAAAAAGAGTTCTCTATACGCCTTTTTACGCAAAGTTTTTATAACTCTACCTCTCTTTTGGACTACAATCTTATTGTTTAAAGAAATTGTGAAATATGAACCGTTAGTATCTTCTCCAAAAGACTCTTTTGTATCCATAGACTTTGCTTTTAATAGAGCCAATGCCATCTCTTTATAATCTATATTAAAAGTTGAAGTGTTATTAAATGCAGTATGGTAATGCAAAAACATATTATGCATAAAGTGTTCAAAAAGAGATTTATCCTTTTGATGCAAAATTTTACAAAAAGCATAAAAAAAGTCTTTTTCTTTTGTCTGTATTATATTAAATTGCAAAAAGTTAAGGCTCTTGTATATCTCATCTAAAAAAATTTTACTATTAAAATACTCTATGGTATTAAGTGCATATTTCAAATCTTTATCAATTTTAAAAAAATGTATAAACTCTTCTATTTGCAGTAGATAATAACTTTTGCCTAATAGTTTATGATATTCAAGGATTTTATCATCTTAATTGAGCTTATTTATATCTGCTTTGTTTGTTTTGATAAACTCTAGGATTTGTTGTAGTGGTATATGATAGAATTTTTTTGACACATTAAGCCTTTGGTAGAAGCTACTATTTTGGAGCGGGTGACGGGAATCGAACCCGCGTAAAAGGGTGGAAGCCCTATCTGGGGTTGAAGCCCAGCACACAGCCATTATGTCACACCAGCATTATATTTTGAGAGAATAGCATAATAAAGCTTTTAATAAATTTATCTCTAAAATGCGTAGGGGGCTGTGTCCTCACAACACCATTTATTATAAAAAAGCATAATGCATCACCAGACCTCTTTTATGAGGACCGAGTGGGAACGAGCTAAATTTAGTTTTTTTATTTTAGAATTTTAATATATTATCAATAGTTACTGTTTTTGTTTCACTTTCAACTATAACTGCATCATCTCATTCTCCTTCAGTTCTTTCTACCTTATAAGTAAAAGTATCACTTCATTCATATGCTCATTCTTCTTCTTTTACACTATATTCAAAAGCTTTAGTCCCCTCCACTGCTGTTAATTCTCAATAAGCTGGTCATTCAACTATTATAATTTTTCCATCATCTGGAGAAACTAAATCTATTAAATCAACAGTTGTTTGACTTTCCCAATTTGCATCAAATGTTCAGTCTAAAGCTGTTGGTGCTTCAGGTAAAGTTTCATCATTTTCATCATCAGAGTTTTCATCATCTGGTGCAACATAAGGTGGGTAGTATGGAGTATAATTGTTTACTACTTCTTTTTCTTTTGTCTCAATATAACTACTCTTTAAAGACTGTACAACCTCCCAATCTCAACTTGCTCCATTTTGAACTTTTCACTCAATTGTAAAGTAGTATTTGGTGTCTGCTTCTAAGTCTGTGAACTTTCCTGTTGTATTACTAGCAATCTCTTCATAACTAGCATTTGAATTTTTACTATAGGCTCTGTAGGTTTTTGTGTATTTTACTCCATCACTATCTGTAATATCTCCCTTTACAGTAATAGAATCTTCCGTTCTTGTCACAAGAGTTGGTTTTGTGATTGTGGGTAGAGTATCTTGCACTATCACAGGCTCATCAAGTAGACAGCTTCAACTCTCTAAGGCGTAAGGAGCATTTATAATCTCTTTTAAGAAAGCAATATACTTATCATCTGTATCAAACTTTTCTCTTGTGATGCTCTTTTGACAGCTTACTCAGATAGTAGTTTTTGTATTGAGTAGCTTTGCATCATCTCCTAGAGCACCATTCATAGTAGCAAGGATAAACTTATCTCTACTCACTGCTTGTGTCTCTAAGGCATTTTGCCAATACAATAATCCCTCTTCATCTACTTCTCTTTGAAATAGGTTGAGATAGACTATATCTATAAGCTCTCTATCACTTTTTCCATTATATTTTTCAAGTGTTTCTTGTTGTTCAAAAAAACTTTGAGCAATCTCTTCTAAAGAGAGTCAAGATTGTATCCAATATTCTAGCCCTACAGTATCAGGTGCACGATCAAAGGTTGCTATATAGAGTTTGGTAAGGCTATCTTCTGTAGCTATTTGTGCATTGGCAATGGTTCATAGAGCCATAAGTGACAATAGAGCTAGATTGAGTTTTTTCATAAAGATTCCTTTGTGATGCCATAAATAGTAAACATTTTCTTCAGAGCATATAGGTACTTCAAGAGCATAGAAGACAAAACCATACTTACCACAATCATAACGCCCCTTGCACTTACTTACTCGGTATCCCTCCAAGCCCTCGCTACAAACAGCATATGACAGTATAGTTATTTTCTTTTAAACCATCTCTTTTTATATTTTAGCTTCTCTATTTTTGCCAGTGGTAAATCCAACATACTTTAGAGTGCTATATATGGTGATTACTTTATTTAGTATTCAAAAATTATCATTAATTTTATCTCTTAACTACTTAGTATCTCTTTAAGATATGCTATAATTATCATAAAAAGGAATCCAAAATGTGCTATACATCTAAATATATTAACCTCTTTACTGACTTTGGCTTCAAGAAAATATTCGGTGATGAAACAAACACAGACCTTCTCAAAAGTCTCCTCAATGACATACTTCAGTTTGAAGGTGAGAGAAAGATACAAACTATTATCTTCAAAAATGGTGAACTCTTGCCTGATGCTCCTGAAGATAGAAAAGCTATTATAGATATGATGTGCGAAGATGAAAAAGGTAATCAATTTATAGTAGAACTCCAAAAAGTCTCACAAGAGCATTTCCAAAGTAGAGCATTATACTATACCTCTTTTCCTATCCAACAACAAGGCATCAAAGGAGGCTGGAACTTTGAGCTGAAACCAGTCTATTTCATAGGTCTACTCAATTTTGAAATAGATAGATTCAAAGATAAAAAAGAGTATCTCCACCACGGAAAGATAACAGACATTTATACCCAAGAGGTAATGTATGATAAACTCAATATGATTTACCTAGAAATCCCAAAACTCAAAAAAACAAAAGAAGAACTCACAAGCCACCTAGAGTGGTGGATGTATATATTTCAAAACCTACACACTATGACAGATATTCCCTCAGAGATAAAAAATGATATTATAAAAAATACTTTTAAAAAAGCAGAGTTTGCCTCTATGCCCAAAGGCGAACAAGAAAAATATCATAAAAACCTAAAAGTCTATCGTGACTTAATGAACAGTTTTGATTTTGCTATCAAAGAAGGTATGGAGATGGGGCTAGAGATGGGAATAAAAAAAGGGAAAGAAATGGGCATAGAAAAAGGAAGAGAAATGGGAATAAAAAAAGGGGAAGAAATGGGCATAGAAAAAGGAAGAGAAGAAGGAAAAAGAGAGGAGAAAAGAGAAATAGCCAAAGCCCTTATCATTCAGGGAGTTGAAACTCAAACCATAGCAAGTGCTACAGGGTTGGAAGTAGATGAGATTGATGGATTGAGATAATTCAAATATTAGAGATTCATAGAATGGGAACTACTTAATATTTCTTTAAACACCCAAAACCCATCCATTCTACGCATCTCATTATTACTATCATCTACCAAACCATACCCTCTTGCAATCAACTGATGCCAATAGACCCTAGAGATTTTTTGGCTCTTTGAAGCAATATCTAAATACTCTGCTAAATACTCTGCATACACCGCTTCACTTACACACTCTAGCTCTGAAGTGGGTGCATACGGAGCCGTGTTGGAGAGTGGCCAGTTTACCTCGGTGATATAGATATCATCTGTCGTTTTAGAAGAGAGCCTAGAGAGAGCATAGAGCATATTTATCTTATTATTGGTATCAAATATCCCCATTTGGGTACTATAGGGACTCCCTCGTCTATCTACATAGAGCAAAGAGGAGAGCCTATCGTACTGAACAGAAGAGAAGTTAAAAAGTGACCGAATGGTGTAGTGGTACTCAAAATCTATCACAGACGAACCAACTAAAATAAGTGAGGGGAACTCTCTATCTCTAATATCTTCTACTCTCTTATAAAACTTCAAATACTCCCCAACAGAACAAAACCCCCACTTTGTACGATTGATAGCTGAGCCTATCTGATACTCATTAACAACGCCATCAAATGCTCTAAATATCCGTGTTACAGCACTCTTTAGAAGCTCTTCATTATCAATATGCTCTCTATCTTGTAGTATATTTAGAAGTATCTCTTTGTCCTCTCCAAAGCTCTTGGCAAATGCTAGATACTCCTCTAATCTCTCCATATCCCAAAGAGGCAGACGGATAATAAGATGCTTTACCCCCAACTCCTCTACCAAGTCCACCTGAGCAGAGCCTTTATCAAGATTTACTCCCACTCCATACTCTAGCTTCTTCTTGCCTTTAAAAAGTTTCATAGTCATAATAGAGAGAGGAAAAAAGATAAGATTACTCAAAACCAAAGGAGCTATATCTACTAGAGACTTTTTACGCATTTTTCTTTTGTATGCTCTATCTTTCAGTGGATAGGGCTGGTCTGAGAAGTAGTCCCAGATAAAGGGTGGTTTGAGCTTGTTCATTTTTGGCAATTGACATACCTTTTGAGATATTTATAGTACCTATCATTAGCATTAGAAATAGCCACCGCAAAGCCTACCCAACCATTTAAAAACCCTAAACGCAAAATATAGGCCTGAAAAAATGCAAAGAGAGGCTTAGCAATAACAATAGCAAAAAAGCATGTTTTTTTATCTTTTGAGGCTATATTTGTATAGCGTATAGTCTTCTCTAGTGTTTGATTGACTGAGTTAATATGCAGATGTTTAAATGGATAGGAAAGAAGAATCTTATCCCCTCTCTTATACTCCACATTCTCATGCACCTTTAGGCTATCAAAGAGATGCTCTGTACGATTATAGAGCCTTACCTTTTTTTCTGTACGAAACTTTAACCTATGCCCCAAAAAATAGTCATCCATCTTTAGAGCATAAACTTTGGAGGTATCTGATAAATCCAATGCCAAAAGCTCCTCTATAAGCTCCTCTGTAAGCACCTCATCACTATCTAAAGAGAGTATCCAATCATTAATAGCATACTCTCCTGCTCTATTCTTGGTATCTCCAAACCCAATAAACTCCCCCTCTACAATCTTGACATTCTCAAAACTAGAAGCTATCTCTTTGGTACTATCTGTAGAGTTATTGAGGTACACTATCACCTCATCAAACCGTACAACACTCTCTAAACTCTTGCGTATAGTTAAATCTGCATTTTTGGCTATGATTACTATGGAAATTTTAGGCATTTGATTGTTCCTCTTTTAGTTGTGTTAGGGTCATATTCCAAGCAGTTGGGTATTCATTTGGTTCTATTAAGTCCATGTCATATTCAATATCAATTTTTAAATTCTGTATCATGTCTTCTCTAGTATTGACATCATTTAAACCTAAAGTTTTAATCATATAGTTTACCTCTTCTCTATCTTCATCATTTAAATCAATATGAGCATAAAAAGTATCTATTTCATAATCAAATTGTAAATATTTATATGCGTCATAATCAGGAGAATCAGGTTTTAAAATATATTTAATGGGTTTTGTCCCTTTTCTTACATTTGTATCCCCATACACCATTAAAAGATTATCCCAAAGCCAACCTTTTGTTTTTTTCAAACTTTCATCAAAATGTTCAACATGTCCATCTGTGATTGTATTTTCTTTAAGTTCAATATATTTACCATTCTTCCACTTCTCTTTTGTTAATAGATGAGGTTTACATAGTTTTTGTTCTGTATAAGCACATAAACCTTTTTGACAATAAAACAGACTCATTCGTAAATCAAAATAGTGTACATTTCCAGAATCATATTTAGGGTGTTGTTCTTTAAATTTTTCTTTTTCTATCCAATCAGAATAATAAGAAGAAAGTATTTCAGTTTTATATATTCGTCTCATTATTACCCAACCCTAATAATTTTGAAAGTTTTTTTAACTCTTCAACTTTTTCTATTTTTTGATCTCTATTCTCAATTTGTTTTATTTGAGCTTTTAAAGTTGCATATTCTATTAAAGATTCTTCTCTAACTGCAAAATTAGATTTTTCTTTTAAATCAAAAATATCCGTCAAAATTCCAGTCCAAGTTAACATCCGTGGATCTAAAGTATAATTATCAATATGATTTTCTTCTTCTATTGGATAATACAACTCTCTATAAACTTGATTATCCTCATCAAATTTCAACTCCACTACCTCCCAAGGCTCAAAACTAGAAGCAATCAAAGGTGAATGCGTAGCCATAATAAGCTGATTATTTTCTCCTACTTCCATATAAAGTTCTGTAAGCATTCGTTGAATATCAGGATAAAAAGAGTTTTCGGGTTCATCTATTAAAATAATAGAATCTTTTGGATTATGGATTTTAAGAGGGATAAAGGTAGAAAGTAAATTTTTTGTTCCTGTACTTAGGTTATCATATTCAATAATCTTACCATTAGATAAGTCTTTAATCGTTAAATTATTATAAGATTTTTGATTCTTATCTATTGGTTGTAACTTTAAATTAAATTTGTTTAAAATCTCATTTAATATTTTAGATATATTTTCTAAAATATTTTCATTTTGGGCTTTCCATTCTTCTTCTTCTTGTATTGCCTCTTCCATATTTTTAATCTTAGCCTTAACTTCTCTAAAGAGTTTAGCACTAATTCGTTCATTTTCTTCCAAATAATTATCTATTTTATCTTTTAATAATACCCAAGCAGTTTCATCTATTGTTATATAGTTTTGTTTTATATCATCAATTTTCTGATTAATATATCTAGCTTCTATTTCTTTTGATGCACTCAAAAGATTTTGATGTTCTATCATTCGCGTTTCATAATCACCATTATTTTCTATTAACATCTTATGACTTATATCTTTCATTTTAGCTAGTAATAATTTATCTTTCTCAGACATTTCTATATCTTGATTAAAACTATTTAACTCTGTCCCTTTAAAATAAACTTCCTCACTATCAGACTCTTCATCTTTTAATATCTCAGCTTTCACATCATTAGTATAAAGCTTATCTCTAATCACCTTCAAAAGATTAGTCTTCCCCGTTCCACTCTGCCCAATAATACAAATTTTATCCAAAGGTTCTCCAGCCTTTGTATGCCCTTTTGGATAAGTTAAATCAAGCGTTAAATCTTTAAATTGTAAATAATCTATTAATTCTACTTTTGATACTTTCATCTACCTCACCCTCTCTTTCAAACTCTTCTTAAAATTTGCTCTATCTTTATGCTTTTGGGAGTAGTGGAGAGTTAGTGGGAGCATCTCATTATATTCATACTTAGATACTCTACAGTACTCCTCTATAATAATTTCTAAATCTTCATCTCTTAGCCATACTCTTGCAAAGTTTTTGGCTCTCTCTTTTATATCTAATACTCTAAACTTCATACGGTTTATATCTACAATTTTAAATATATATTCACTCTTCTCTTTTTTAATTAGTATATTCCCTGGGGAGTAATCTAAATGCTCTATATCTTCTTGATGCAGAGCGTAGCTAAATCTAGCAAACTCCTCTAGTAGAAGCCTCTTTTGGGGAGTAGTCTCATCAAAGAGTACCTCTCTAATGGTAAAGTCATATTCAAAATTTTTAGATACAAAATAGCTCTTATGCAAAAACCCCCATCTATAAAATTCTACAAACCCCAAAGGCTCAGGGACAAACTTGGCTATCTTTATACTATATAAAAAAGAGCGTTTGGCTTTGCTTTGTCTTAAAAAACTATAGATAATTTTGTTTAAGAGCTTGGGGATAGCAAAGGATTTTACATTCCAAGAGCTACCCTCTATAGTAATATTTTTAATACTATTTCTCTTCTCGTAGACTATATCTCTACTAAGCCCAAAGAGAGACTCTATATCTAGGAGTTTTTCTTGATACTCCTTATATTTTGGGTTAATGCTGAACTTCATTTTCAAACCTCGATTGTGCCAAGAGTATACCTACTATGAGGCTAAAAAAGAGCATAGAAAACTGTGCATGCAAAAGTGGCTCCGAGACAAATCCAAAGAGAAAGAGTGAGAGAAATATCATTTTGATATTATAATAACGCTTTACAGTGAGTTTGATTTTTAAAATTTGATAAATCATAAAAAGAAATATAAAAAGCCCTATTAAACCTGTGGCTGTGACAATTTGAAGATATTGATTATGAAAATGTGGCAGATAGGTGATGCAATCCATCTCTGGATACTTCTGCTCTACAAGGCTGTGAAACTCTCTCATATTATCTTTGATACCCACTCCAAGTATAGGATTTTCTACAAAAATATCACTAGCAATCACCCAAAATCCAAGCCTAGCACCCCATGAAGAGCAGTAATCTTTATTTTCTATAACTTTAATAATATCTGATTTGCCTATAGCTACTCTTTGATGAAATGTATTACTAAGGTTATAGGCTGAAGTGATAATAGTACCCAAGAGTAAAATACTAACAATAAATGCTTTTAATTTATTTTTAAAACTCATAAAGCCCAAAATAACCAACCCTATCATAAAAGCTATCTGACCTGTACGACCATTTGTCAAAAAAAGATTTCCTAAGATTGTGATAAAAAAGAGTGAGTAGAAGAGCTTAAACCTCCACTCTCCTTCATTAAAAATACGATTCAAAAGCAAAAGAGCCGTAAATGCCAAAAATATACTATACTCAATATGATGCATAAATGGTGAAGGATTATCGGGTGTACCGTGCTTAAACTCCCATATTTCAAAGAAAATACCATAAGAGATAATCTCACTTACAAACATACCCAAAATAAAAGCAGATATAACTCTATAGAGATTTTCACTTTTGAGTGAAGTAAAAAAGACAAAAATAGGCAAAAAATACCAGTATTTACTTACATAGCGAATAGCATTGAATAGATTTTCAGAACTAACCCACACCAAAGAGAGTGTATTAAAAAGAATAAACCCAAGAATAGCTAAACTTACATAATCTTTTTTGATAAGAGCTATTTTCTCTTTGAGAGCATAATCAAACAGTGCCAAAAGCAACATAAGTCCAGCTATTGCTATCATTCCTGCACGAGAGAGAGGTAATACAAAAGCATACCCTATCATCAAATAATTAAGATACTTCTCTATATTACCCCTAAACTCTTGCATTTTCATCCTTACTATTTACACCTATTTCTATCAAAGCGATTAAGATTTATATCTCTACCTACAAGCATCACTCGTATCTGTTCATTCTCTAACAACTGCTCTAATAACGCACTATCATCAGGTACATGATACAAAAAAACTGGAATATCTCCTAATATTTTTTTCATTTTATCACCATAAGTAGGATTATCTATCTTCCCATAATGCATCCCCAAGACAGTGAAGCCACCTCTAGCATAAAAAGCTTTGTAGAGTTCTAAGACCACCTTAGTAGTAAAAGAGCTTTGAGGCAGTGGCTGAATATCAAAAATAGTCTTAAAGCCAGCATCTGTATACTCTGCCAATTTCAAAGGATGTGTCCCCTCTATATAGATTCGCTCTCTTAGACTATTTTTTTGCGTTATCTCTAAGAGTCTTGCTATAGCTTCACTTGTCTCTTGGCTACTGATTTTTCCCAAATTCTTATAATCCATCCAAAAGTAATATTTTGTAGAAAACTTCTCAAACACCTCTTCAAGTGTGAGGAGTTTACCCTCTTTTTTAACATAGACCAGTTTCCCATCTTTACCACGATACGGATGGTCATGCGAGATAATAAACTGCTTCATCTCCACATCATAATGCAAGTCCACCTCCACCCCCAAAGCCCCAGCTCCAAACCCCTGCTGAAGACTTCGTAGAGAGTTCTGCTCTATACCATCATTCCCATACACCCCTCTAGCAGACCATATCTTATGACAACTACTATAAGCCTCTGCAAAGTCTCTCTTTTGTAGCTTACTCTCTGTATAATTCACTGTAGCTATAGAGGCTACTATTATTAGGATCAGTGTCCATAGTAGTTTTGATTGTAACATTTTTTCTCCATCTATTTTATACTAAACTGTTTTTTCATAATAAAATTAAAAAAACCATATTTCTCTAACTTTTTTTTTCTATTTTTATTACTTACAATAAGAGCATAAGCTTTTTTATCTTTATTTTGTATGGCTTGTGCTAATTTTATAAAATCATCATAATTCTTTCTCAATATTTTGTTACTAACCTTTGTAACATTAATTGGTTCCATTTTACCTCTAGGTATTAATCTCTCTTTTCTCTTATGAGTACAAGATTTTTCATTACAATAACTTAAACTAAACATTTTAATCATAGCAATACTTCGTTGATGCTGGATCTCTGATAGGTTACTTTTAGGTTCTAGCTCTAATACACCTCCATCAGTTGTTTTTATAAAAACTAATGTAAAGAAATCTAATGGATTTTCTTCTGTAGGATTAAAAAGTAAAGGTTGTTCTTCTCTTGTATCTTCTATTTTTTTAGCATTAACTACTCTTTTAGTTTCATCAATCAGTGGAAATTTATCTTCCTTGTAGGTATTGTTACACAAACTACACATTAACATATAATTTTTGGGTTCACATTTTAAATACAGATACATATCTTTTGCTTTTGGTCTAAAATGGTCAAGTGTATGAGTATTGGTTTTGTTAGGAGTATTAGTAAGTTTAACTTCACAAATAGGACATCTGTTATTTGAAATCTTTTTTTGCAAGTCTGTAAAAGCAAACCAATAATCTTTACAATTTAATTTATCTCTATCAAATTTTTCTTCAAACTTTTTTACTACACAAGGATAAGCTCTATGAGTAAAAAATCTACGCATATCAATCATCAAATAAATCCTTAAATTCACCCAAAAGTTCATCCATCTCTTCTTCTGATATTTCTGTAAGTTTATCAAAGTCTATATTTTTTTCATGTTCTTGGATAAATTTCAAAAAGTGTAAATAGTGTCTATCATATATAAAGTTTGTTGCCACGGTATCACCAAGTTTTATTTCCAATTCATCAACTTCATTTTTTTCATCAGAAGATAATACATCTTTCTTTTTTAGTTTAAACAGTTGATTTATTTCTTTATACATCTTCCCCACACCCACCAAAGAACTCACTTGTGGATAAGTCAAAAGCGTTGTAGATACATCCATATATTTTGTACCTTCACCATAAGTATCTATGATATCACCATCTACAGAAATCTTTCCTATCTCATCACCTTCTCTATCCATCATCAAAAGTGGATTATGCGTAGCTATAATAATTTGCACATTTGGATTTAGTTTTCTAATATTATTTATAAAATATATTTGCCATTCAGAATGTAAAGAGTTTTCTGGTTCATCCATCATAAGGATATATGGCTTATTTTCTTTTAATAAGATAGTTAAAAATATAATAAGAACTTGTTTTTCACCTGAGGATAAATCAAATAGACTTAATTCTCCATCTCTGCTAGATATACTAAAGGACTCTTCAATAAGTTCAAGATTTATCTTTTTATTTGTATCTTTAAACATACTATCAATAATTTTTCTAAAACTATTAAGTGATTTATAAACATCTTTTTTTATTATTTCTTCACTCTCTTTTAAACCTTTTATCTTTGGAGCTTCATTTACATCTCCATTACCAATATCTTGTAAAATTCTTTGGATTTCTTTCTGATTATTAGCATTTTTTTCTTTAAAAATTTTATCAAATTTAATTTTATACTTATTAAAGTTTTCTACTAGGTCTTCTAATTCATAATCTAAATCTGATTGTCCTTTATCAACTTTTTCTCTACATGCTATGAGCGAAGTCGTTGGCACATCAAAAGTATCTATATACTCTAACTCTATTTTCTCATTTAAAACATTAATCTTTTCATTATTGCTGTTATGTAAAGGATTTTCAAACTCTTTATCTATACAAAGCTCTATTCTAGGATTTCCAAACTTTTTTAATGTTTCCTCATCATTCTTTATATAGGCTTGTATGATTTTTAAAATACTTGATTTACCACTACCATTTTTACCAATAAGTATATTGGTATCTGTATTTAAATTCCACTCAATATTTCTTACACCATAAATATTTTTAATAGAAACTTTATTGATATTAATTTTACTAAGTCTTGACACCTCTTTAGCTCCTGTATCAATAAGATATTGTTTCATTTTTATTTTAAAGTTATTGAACTCTTCTTGATTACTTTCTTTAGGGATAAAACTATTAAATATTTTTTTTACTTCAAATTTTCGTCTTTTCCCTGAACCTTCTCCATATTGACTCCAAGCATCCATCCAATCTTCACTATAATCGTCAAGTAATCCTTCTCTAATATATTGTAAAAGTTTTGTAGAAAATTCTTGCTTTATTGTATTTTGAGCATAAGCTATTTCTGAATTTAATTGATTGTCTTTTTTTAAAAATTGATTTACCTCTTGCATAATGAAAGTATGATAATCAAATATTGGTTTGAGATAACGATACTCGTCTTTCCCCCATATTATTCTGCGTGTAAAAGCTTCAATAATTTTCCAGTGTTCATTATCTATCCGTTTATCCCAAGTGTCTAAAAACTTTGTTGTATTTAAATTGGAGAATAATATATCAAAATCATATTTTAATTCTATAGGATTTTCTTTTTTAAGAGAAAAATCTTGAATAATATTTTTAAGTAATTTATTTATCTCTTTGTGAGTTGCTTTATCTGTTTTATTATGTAAATTTGAAAAATAATATTTTTGATTTTTACTTAAATTAAAATCTATTTTAGCATCTTTTAAAGCATTTTCAACATTACCTATTCTTCTATCAAGAGCAGATTTATAATCTTTTACTTCCATCTTATCAATTTTAGAAAAAATAATCTTAAATTTCTTACTATAACCATTAAGAAATATGGTTTCAATAGCATTTTTACCACCAGAGATAAATGGGTCATCACTCTTTTCTACCAATAAAATATAATTAGAAGAATTAAAAAAATCAAGATGTCTTGTAGAAAGAGAACTTTTAATCTCTTTCAAATCATGACCAATTCCTTCACCATCAATTAAAATAAATTCATAGGCTTTTGGTATCCACTTAGCTAATAAATCACCTTCAATTCTAGCATATTCTATCAGTGGAGAGATAGAATTTAAGTCACTTTTTAATAAAGCTTTATTTCTTAAAATAAATTCTTTTTTAACTGTAATATCTTTTATAAAATAAAGTTCATCACTAAAAAGCTTATAATCAGGACATATTTCTTTCGTTTTCTCCGTAATAGCTTCTAAAATCTTATTTACTAAATACTCTATTTCTGATTTTATTGATTGAGAAGATAATATCTCTTCATCATTTTGTCTATCTTCAATTTTAGGTAATATAGTCTCTAAAATATAATCATTTATCTCTTCTAAAAAGTTTGATGGGACGATGTGTTTAAGTCTAAACCTCTCATCAGAAGTCTCCTCTAAATAGGAAATAACATTAAAGTTATCCTCGTTTTCTCTTAGTGATAAAGCTTTAAGTATTGCTGTAGTAAGTAACTCTCTAATCGAACTTTCTATATCTTCTTTTTCTTTAAAAATAAAAGTCGATTTAAAAGCTCTTTTAGAACTAATAACATACTCTGTAGGGGCTATTGTTGTTCTTGTCGTTGATGTAGTGGGAAACTTCTCATTATCTGTATCTAAAATAGCTCTTACAATAGAAGTTTTACCAGCTCCTGTACTTCCTAATAGATAAATTTTGGGATAATTTGGTAACTCTCCTAATTTCTCTTGTATCTCTTCAAATGTTTTCATACCTCACCCCTCCCCATTCTGATTCACCAATTTCTGAAATTTTTCTGAGTGTTCTAACAGCTCTGTGTAGCTTCCTCGTCCTACTATCTCTCCTGCTTCAAAGAGTAGTATCTCATCTGCATTCTCTACTGTAGAGAGGCGGTGTGCTACCACAAAGGTTATCATCTCATCTTTTATATGCTCTAGTGCCATTTTGATGGCTTTTTCGCTTTTATTATCAAGAGCAGAGGTGGCTTCATCGAGTATCAGTATCTCTGGAGACTTATAGAGAGCCCTAGCAAGTGCTATCCGCTGTCTCTGCCCACCGCTAAGGTTGACTCCAAACTCATCAAGTACCGTATCTACACCCTCCTCTAGCTTCTCTACAAACTCCCATGCCTGAGCCTTTTTGAGAGCCTCTATCACTTGGTCTTTATCTGCCTCGCTTCCATAGGCTACATTGGCTATGATACTATCTTGGAAGATATATATTCTCTGTGTTACAAACGCTATCTTTTGATGCAGTGATTGGAGTGTGTACTCTTTGATATCTCTCTCGTTGATACAGACTGCCCCTTGTGAAACATCATAAAAACGCACCAGAAGGTTGATAAAGCTACTCTTCCCTGCTCCACTATCACCCACGAGAGCATAGACTTTTCCTTTTTTTGTCTCTAGGCTTACCTCTTTGAGAGCTGGTTTTTCATCATACTCCAAAGATACTTTATCAAACTTCACACTTTTTACAGTAGAAAGGGACTCTTTACCAGAGACTATCTGCGGATGGGTATCAAAAAGCTCATTCATTCTCTCTGTGGCTGCGGATGCATCTTGGAGTTGGTTATGTATCTTAGAGAGTATTCTAATAGGGTCATAGAGCATAAAGAGAGCCGTAACAAAAGCAAAAAATGTCCCTACAGTTATCTCATCATTCATCACCTGCAATGCACCCACATAGATAGCCAACGCAATAGCTATAGAGCCAAAGACCTCTAGTGTAGGACCTACTAAAGCGTTTATCATATTTTGTTTGACACTTAGGAGAAAAAAGGTCATATTCTCCTTGCTAAATCGTTTCTGTTCAAAGTTTTGTGAAGAGTTGGCTTTGATAACCTCTATGTTGTTAAAGGTCTCTGTAAGTCGTGCGGTGAGGTCAGAGTTGCTCTCTTGTGAACGCCGTGCGTATCGTTTCATCCGTTTGGCAAGCATCTGTAGAGGGAGCAGAGCTAGTGGCATAATAATCAAAAAATAAAATGCCAACTTAGGGCTTTGGTAGATTACATAGCTTGTTAGAGTAAAGATAAGCATCACATTGACCATCATTTTTGGTATCATAGTAGAGACAACTTGCTGTATACGGTTGAGGTCATTGGTGATACGGCTAAGCAGTTCCCCACTACGCATTCGGTTGAGATATGCCATATCTTGGTGCATTAGGTGCAAAGAGAGTCTATCTCGGAGCTTTCGGATAATATCATCCCCTATATAGACAGTATAATAGGTCTGCACAAACCGCCCAATGGATTTGAGCATAAAGACCGCTACTATCATAAATGGGATATATTTGAGCATCTCTTTGTCTTTGTTGATAAAGAGTTCATCAAGTACAGGTTTAAGTATATGAGCCGTCAGGGTAGTCCCCACTGCTACTGCTATCATCCCCAAGATAGCAAACAAAAACTCTCTTTTATACCCAAGCATAAAGGGCAAAAAATACCTTAGTAGTTTTTTCATTTTTTAGCTTCCTTTGGATTGATAGATATTATATTATATTTAATCTATGATTATAGCAAATATTTACTATTTTCTTTCCGTCTGAAAGTTTTCAACTCCTATAGTAAAACTATAATATATCTCTTCTCGCTTCTGTTTTATCTTCAAGTTGAGATAGTTTCATTTGATCTTCTTTGCTTATAACTTCACTTTTGACTAACTCTCCCAAAATAGCTCCATAAGTTCTTTCTAGTTTATTTGCTATTTCAAAAATAGTATGATTTTTATTAAACATACTTTTTACTTCTCTTTTATCTTTTAAAGTCCACTTTAAACCACTATTTTTAGCTTTCCCATACTCTTTATTTCTTTTTTGTCTAAGTAGTTGTTTATCTTCTTGTTGTAATTTTGTAGCCCTTTTTTTCTTTTTTGTAGGTTTTGCACTTATAATTTGTTCTATATCTTCTTTTGTCTCTTTTATTCTACTATTAACTAAACTATTAATATTATTAGCCATAAGATAATGGAAATTTGAACTATCTTTTACAATCTCTTTTTTTGCACGAGTAATAGCTACATAAAAGAGATTAAACTCATCTAATAGTTCTTGATTTGTAATAGATTGTTGATTTTTTTGAAACTCTTCTAAGTTATTATATTCTGTATCCACAATTAAATCTGCAAAATCACTATAATCATCAGCAATCGTCACTTTATCCCACTCCAAACCTTTTGAAGTGTGTGCAGTTGTAAGAAAAAGTATCTCTTTTACTCTTTTATCAAATCCATTTCTTATTCTATTTTGCCATGCTAAGTAAAATTTATCTGCTATATCTTTAAAATCAAATATTTTTTCTTTATACTCTTTTACAACTTTCAGAGCTGATTTTAATTCATAATCATCAACTTCATCTGCGTAGCTAAGTATCTCTTCATCATCTATAAATTCTTTTAAAAATTTATTTCTTTTTATTAAATCTTTTTCATTATTTAAACAATAATAGACATCAATAGTTAAATTAAATATCTCATTTGGATTACGAATAGTTACAAAAGGTTGCCTATCTTCTATTCTTTGAGCCATTGTAGAGATTAGAGTAGCATTTGTCCTTGATATTAAAGCATTTGTTTCTATTGTATTATTTACCTGTTCCAACGAATCTATTTTTACTTCTTCATTTTTGAAATTTTTGAGTAAAGTATTTGCAAAATTTGCAATAGTATCATTAAATCTAAAACTATAAGATAGATAAAATTCTATATCTGTTTCTATTTTATCTAACGCATTTTGACTACCACGAAAAGAGTATATTTGCTGATGTTTATCTCCAACATATATTCTTGTTTTTGTTTGTAAATATTTAAAAATTCCCAAAGTTACAGCATTTGTATCTTGTGCTTCATCTAGCATAATAATATCATATTCAAATTGAGGTATTTTATCTTCTGAGATAAGTAAATAAAAGTATTTTAGATAAAAACTATGAGATGGAGTTAATTTATTATCTATCATATAATCAAACATAGTTTTGGCAGTTTTGTGTTCAATATCCTCTTCACTTATAGAAGTTGCCGTATTATTACAAAAATTATCAAATATTTTTAATGCTCCAATAGCTTTAGAATAATTAATTTGAAACTCTTTTGATATATCTATAGCTCTATAATTTCTTAGGTTTGAAAGATTGATATTTGTATATCTTTGAATAGCTACAAAAGCCAAACCATGCGTTGTTTTTACTGTTGTATTTGCAGGAAAAATAGATATTGCTTCATTTTTAATACCTGTATTAAAAGCTAAATAAAGTATTTTCTTAGAAGGATAATTATTTGCTATAAGCTTTAAAGTAGTAGTTTTACCCGTACCAGCAAAAGCATTTATTTTTATATTTTCATACTGTGTTATTGAGTCTAATATTTCAGTTTGTTGTTGAGTTAATTTCATATTTTTATCATCACCTTACTTGTACCATCTCCATTAGGCAGAACTTTAATCTGAAGAGGAATAGACTCTTTAAGTGCCTCTACATGTGATATAACTCCCACCATTTTGCCACTATGCTGTAGTAAATTTAGAGCATTTAAGGCTACTTCTAGGCTCTCTTTGTCTAGTGTCCCAAAGCCTTCATCCATAAAGAGTGAATCTATAGAAATTTTTTGACTCGCAAGTTCAGAAAGTCCTAAAGCCAAAGCAAGACTTACAATAAAACTCTCACCCCCAGAGAGAGTAGTTACAGGACGAATAAGATTACCTTGATACGAGTCTATAATCTCTAATTCTAAAAGATGCTTCTCTTGCCTACTTCGTATCAAAATATATCTTTGACTTAGTATCTTTAAATGTTGGTTTGCTAGATAAATAAGCTGGTCAAGTGTAATGCCCTGAGCAAACTTAGCAAACTTAGCACCATTTGCTGAACCTATAAGCTCTTGCATCTTCTCCCACACTTTAAAAGATTTTCGTTTTTTGTTTACTATTACTATTTTATCTCTATATCTTTGCATATTTTTAGAATTTATCTCTAACTCTCTCTCTTCACTTCCAATAGCAAGTTGCAGTTTATCTATTATCTCTTCTAGTGCTTGTAACTCTATAGAAAGCTCCTCTTTGGCTTGTATACTTACAGGCTCTTTTTGATATGCTTCTAGCTTTTTATTTGTATCTTCTTTAAGTGTTTTAAATCTAGTATACTTCTCTTCTAGCTCTTTACAATCGCGTTGTAGTAACTCTAAATCATCACTTGATACTAAAGCTCTCATAAACGCATCCATATTTTCAAACTTCTGCTTTTCTAACATTGTTTGTAGCTCTTTTTCTACCTCTTGGAGTTCTCTCTTTTCAACATCAATACTAAGTAGCAAGCGATTAATCTGCTTCTTCTTCTCTACATTTGTTATCCGTAGAGTTTCTAATTTCTCTTTTAATTCTTGTTTCTGATTCTCTATTTTTGCAAAAATATCTCTCTTCTCTTTTTCATATATATCTAAGTTAGCTACATTGAGTATTTTTATTCTCTCGAGCGTTAATGCAGTTAATTCTCTTTTTTTACTCTCTAAATCTTCAGTAAGAAGTGATATATCTGTACTATATATTTTCTCTTGTAACTCAAAATCTTGTTTCTCTCTCTTGGCTTTTTCTTTATTCTCTTTTAGTTGTAATATATGTTGTAATTCTACTCTGAGTTCTTTCATCTCCTCTTTATTAACGCTTTTTTCTTCCATAGCTACAAAAGTTTTATCTATCTCTTCTAGGCTCTCTTTTTTATGAAAAGGGTGCGTTAATGAACCACATAAATAGCATGGTTCACCCTCTTTTAAATTTTTTCTATCTTCTTTATATTTTCGGATAAGTACATCAGACTCTATCAAAAGACGCTCCATTTCTTCTAATCTTTTTTGTACTCTTACTTCATCTTCTTCTTTATATTCTTTTGTACTTTTATTTTTTAAGAGTTTTTTTTCTAATGCCTCTTTTGCTCTATTTTTAGCTTCTATATCTTTTTTTATTTTACTTATATATTTTTCAGCCTCTCTCTCTTTTATCTCTATCTTTCTACTCTCTTTTATTTTATTTTCAACTGACTCAAACTCTATTTTAGATTGTATATAATTTTCTAAAATAGTGCTATATTCTAAGGCAAGTACTTCTATTTTTATCTCTAAATTTTTAAAACTATTTTCTAAATCTAAGACTGTTTTACTACTCTTTTGCACACTGCTATTTAATTGATTATGCTTTGTATAAAGTGGTGCTACCTGCAAAGCTCTTGTAGCTAACTCTAGTTTAATAAACTTATCTTTGTTCTCTTCTTTTTCTTTGGAAACTACAAAAAACTTCTCTTTATACTCTTGACTCTCTTTTTGTAATATCTCTAGCGTTTTTAACCAATGCAAAGCCTTTTGTATTTTTTTGGCTTCTGTATCTTTTTGGTTTTTTTCTAGTTTATTATTTTGTAACTTCTTCTCTTTCTCTTCTACTAGCTCTTGATCGAAAAAATCTATATTCTCCAAAGATTTCTCTTCTATTTGTATATCTTGTTTTTTCTCATTATATTGTTCATAAACTTTTTGTGATATATCCGTATATATTTTTGTCCCTGTTATCTTCTCCAAAAGTTCCGATCGGTTACTCTCTTTGGCTTTCAAAAAAGCATCAAAACTCCCTTGGGCAAGCATCATAGATTGACTAAAACGGTCAAAATCAAGCCCAGATAATCGCTCTATCTCTTCAGGTACACGCTTAAGACTACTAGCTAGAACCTTTCCTGTGCTAAGCACTACTAACTCCATCTTGGCAGGTTGGATTTTGCCATCATATTTTCCATAAGCTTTTTTCTGCTTCCATGAAGAGCAATAGACTTCACCCTTTATCTCAAACTCTACTTCACAAAAAGCTTCACCACTATCCCTAGAAATCAAATCACTAACATTTGTAAGCCGTGGGGTTTTGGCATACAAAGCACAACTAATAATATCCAAAAGTGTACTCTTGCCAGAGCCTGTAGATCCTGTAATAGCAAAAAGAGAATTTTCTTGCAAAAGTGTACTAAAGTCTATATCTGTCTTGCCACTAAGGGAATTTATATTTAACGCTCGTAATCGTAATATTTTCATAGCATCTCCAACTCATCTACAATCTGTGCAAACTCTTGAAGCATTGCATCTTTTAGCTCTTTATCTTTAAGTCCATCTAACTCTATTCTTTTTTCAAAAAGGTCAATAGGTTTGAGTTCATCAAGGCTTACCACAGCTATATCACTAGAGTGTAAGGCTTCATTATTTTGTTGCGTTTTAACTGCTAAGAGCGTAAGTTGTAATTTTTTTGCTACTCTTCGTATGGCTTGATTGGCAGAGATAGGATTATCATCTTTTAGATACACCTCTATCCAAGTGCTTTTGTCTTCTACTCTAGCTAGAGCCTCTTGAATACTCTCTAAGTCACCTCTAATCACCATTAATCTACGATACAAAGGTATAGGCAAAACTTCTACGCTTATAGTCTCAGCAAAAGAGACAATATTAACCGCCTTAGCACTAGAAGCCTCACTAAAACTAAGCGGTATAGGAGAGCCACTATATCGAACATGCTCACAGCCCACTTTTTGATTGGTATGCAGATGCCCTAATGCCACATAATCAAACTCTTTACCCAAAAAGTCTCTATCTATATCTAGCGTACCACCAATATATATTTCTCGTTCAGAGTCACTTACTTTGCTTCCTACAGTAGTAAGATGTCCTGTGGCTATAATGGGTATTTTCTTCTGTTTACTGCGTAATTTTGCCTCTTGATACACACTATTATAATGCTCTTTTATCCCTAGGCTCAAAGCTGATTCTTGTTCACTTGCAGTCTGAGAAGCCAGCAAATGACGCACCATACCATCACGCAAAAAAGGCACAGCACAAACAATACCCACCATCTCTTCACCATCAAATATCTCTACTATCTCATCTTCATCCCCACTAGTTATAACAGAGATTCCTAATACAGATAAAAGTTCTTGTGGGGCTTTAAGTGTGGATATAGAATCATGATTTCCTGCGGTAATAATAATATGCTTGCATCTACTTTGGGCTATTTGTGTCAAAAAATTATAATATAATTTCAAAGCATAATTTGCTGGTGTACCTGTATCAAATATATCACCTGCAACCACCAAAACATCTATACTCTCTCGCTCCAAAGTCTCTAAAAGCCAATCCAAAAATGCCTTATGCTCCTCCGCCCGACTCTGCCCCATAAAGTTCTGCCCCAAATGCCAATCAGATGTATGTAGTAGTTTCATGTTTTTCCTAAATTTGATTAAGTCTGAATCACTTCAAAAGGATTCTAAAAAATTCATACTCTTTTTTTAATCTTTTTATATCAATAGAGCCATCTTTTTTAATGTGATATATAATACTAGAACACTCTTTGGGAAACTTTAGACAGCTATCAGAGATCATTCCTGATAACTGGTCATAGGTATCACCTTTGATATAAATCTTTTTTGTCTCATTATTTATAGTTGGTATATTTTTACAAATTAGATTATCTTCACATGAGATTCTTCCAATAATAAAATTAAATTTTCTATTAGAGGTCGTAAGTGTTTTGATATCTTCCCATTTTTGAGTTTTTAAATTAAACCAATGTTTTATCTTTTTGCTTTTATCTTCACTTGTTATGATAGCATCTTCTATCATTATATCAGAAGGGAGTATAATCTGAATATTAGGAGAGGATTCTAGTAGCATAATAGCCAAAATGGCAAAAAGAACATCTAATATAATAATTATTGGTGGAGAAGATATTTTTTTCATCTATGCTATTTTATATTATATAGAGAAATATTTTTATTGATTAATATATTTAGAAAAAGATTGATAACATACACAACTCCACCAATAATAGTTGTTTGCGAGAGGTTAGCAAAATTTTCTTTAAATTGAGTATTTAAATTACTAGCATCAGAACTACTATTTACCATCATACCTAGTGCAAATATAGTACCAATTACACCTAATATAGCTGGTGAGTTAATTGCAAAATCTGAACCATAAAAGAGTATACTCTCTAGCTTTTTATGAGGTATCTTATTTCTAAGTTCACTATAGTATTTACTTATCAAAAATAGAGATACCTGCATCATATAGATAAGTAACATTACTATGTAGATAAGAGGAATGATATGGTTATTATTTTCAAAGATATATGTAAAGAATATATATCTATCTGTCAATAAATTACCTAGCTCCAAAGAGCTATTACCTGATATTTGTAGAATTTTATCTTTTATTATTTTTTCTTCTATGGTATTTAAAAACTCTTTTTCTTGAAGTACAAGAGTATATTCATCTATATTTTTTAGATCTATATTAGTAGGAAACTGCAATAAATTTACGAGTTCCAAAAAAATAAAAAATGCCAATAGTAGATAAGTAGCAGAGATAGCTACTCTTTTTATTATTATATTCATACTACTATTTACTACTTTATTTTATGAGTATTCTTAAGATTAATCCACCCCTTGTATCCATTACTATTTACAACAATATAACCCCAATGATTTTTTTTGTTCTCTACACTGCTATAGGTAAGAGAGTGCAAAAGTTTAAAAGTACGATTTTTGGGAACTGTAAGAGGTTTTTTCTTGCCTTTTTTGAGTGTTACTGTAGAGATGATTGGTATACTTCTTAGATATAAACCTTTTTTTGTGCTATATTGTTGATTAAGAGGCTCACCTAACTCCTCTAAAGTAGGATTAATAGCCTCTATATACTCTTTAATCTTATTATAATCTTCAATACTTATTACATTTTTTTCATTAAAAAGCAATCTCTCTAAATATGATTTAATCTGGTACTTTGAAAGTATTACAAAATTATTAATAGAGTCGTTATATTCTAATTGAGAAGATATTATTATCCACTCTTTAATCAAACTTGCTATTGGATTTTTATACTTTTTGAGAGTCTCTAAGATATTATTATCACTATCAGAGACTATAATATTAGTATATCCATCTACAGTTTTTTCTAACTCTTGAATCTCTTCATCCAAAAGAGTAATCTCTTTGTTTAGGCTATGAATCTCTTCTGTCAAAACATCTTCAGCAACAAGTCCTGAAAAAGAGAGAGATAATATAAGTATAGTTACTATTTTATTCATAAAGATTCCTTTATTTTGATATTTGTTAAACTTATTTTATTAATATACTGTGCATACTCTTTACTCTTGTTACACTTAAAAGCAAAATCTTTATTAGCATTAATATAGCCATAAAAAGTTTTAATATTTTTATTTTGTATCAATCTTTTTTCATAAATTAAAAGACCTTTTTTCTCCTCTTGTGTAGTTAAAAAGAGCAGTGGATACTGGCAACTATCTCTAGATATCAAAGAGGCATCCGAATAGTGTGCAAAATAAGAGGCACTCTTTAAAAGGCTCTTCTTATAAACCTTCTTTTCATAAGTATTTAAGTTCATTTTTGAGAGTTTTACTAAGGCTTGATACCTTTTTATATTATCAATAGGTGTTTTAAGAGCTATAAATAGCTGGAGACACTTATTAATATGTCTTAGGCTTATCTTCTCTTTGGTATAAATATTTTGCATTGTATAGCTATCAGGATCAATCAGTTCAATATGCTTTTTGATTAATATTTTTCTTTTATCTTCAGGCATATTGATAAAACTATTACAAGAGAAACTATCTCCTAAAAGTAAGTAACTTAAAGCAAAAAACAGTATTACCTTTTTCATAATCATCTGCTCTATATCTCTTGCATTAAGATAGATTTTGCATCATTGAGTGACTCTATAACTTTTTCTATTTTAGGAATATCTGTCTCTTTTTGGTAGATACTATTTAACTCTTTTTCTGCTTTACTAATAGTATGTAATATGGTCTCTCTTTTTAGATGAATCTCTTTAGCTATGTTAAGGTTTTGAATATCCTCACAAGCCATTTTGCCCTCTTTAGAGTTCATTCCAGCAGAACACTCCTCTACAGACAATAAATATCGAGCAATAATAGTTTGAACCTTGTCTCCTATACCTTTTAATCTTTCTAAATTATCAATACTCTTTTGAATCTCTTCGGGCATATCATTGATTACTTTTGTATATTTATCTATTTTTTCTTGAATATTCTTAAGTTTTGCTCCAGATTGATTGTTATCTACAACGACCCCATTAGAAATTTGATCAGCATATATAAAATTTACATATAAAATTACCAAAGCAACTACTACTCTTATCATAGTTTTTTCTCCTTAAATACAATTATTTAGTTTTATTTTTTTGTTTAATTGTAACTTCTTCTCTTTAAGTCTAGTTATAAAGTTATTATAATCATCTTTGCTAATATCTCTTTTCTGTAACAATACCTTAGCAATAGGGAGAGACTTGTCTACTATTTTCACTTTCTCATGTATTAAAATACAAGTTTTTTCTTTGGAGTCTTTATGAATATTAGTCAAAAAATTAAGATTTTTATTTAACTTATCAAGAGTTTCAGCTCCTATAAGTTTTGATTTTTTTATAAGTATATCTGATTTAATAATATTTTGACTATACTCTGTATC
>JADGDQ010000037.1:11829-27867 GCA_016744805.1 Sulfurovaceae bacterium | reverse complement strand
GGGCATATATCACAAGGGATTATAGACCCTGAAGTATATGGCTACAAATTAGCACCCAAAGAGGCTATATTAGGTGGGAATGCCAAAGAGAATGCCAAGATAACACGCGATATATTTGCAAGAAGAGAACAAGGAGCCAAAAGAGATATCGTGCTTATCAACGCCTCTTTTGCACTCTTTACAGATGGCAAAGCTCGTGACCTCAAAGAGGCCAAAGAGATGGTAAGTATGGCACTTGATAGTGGCAAAGCTATGGAGCATTTGGCTCTTATCTCTGATATATCTAATAAGCTCTAATCTATGCCTTCCTATACCATAAGAGCCTCCTTGGATGGATTAGAAGAGATTACAGACTACCTAGCTAAACATATTAGCTCTGATACTATTATATTTCTTAGTGGAGATTTAGCATCAGGCAAGACCACGCTCTGCTCGGCTATAGCCAAAGATAGAGGAATTAGCGAGGGGGTAACCTCTCCTACTTTCTCTTTGCAACAGTGTTATAGTGAAGATCTTTACCATTATGATTTGTATCGTATTAGCAATGAGGAGTTTTTTGAGATGGGTCTGCATGAAGAGCTAGATAAATCAGGATGGCACCTTATAGAGTGGGCAGATACAAAGCTTCAATCGTTTTTAACTAACGCTGGGTATAATACTGCTTCGATTATTATTGAAAATCATGGTAGTCAAAGAGATTATCTTATAGAGGTTTAAATGCATAAACTAGAAGCTTACAACTTATCTAAAATCATTAAAAAAACACAAATAGTTCATGATATTTCTCTCCAACTCAAAAGCAAAGAGATTGTAGGACTTCTAGGTCCTAATGGAGCAGGGAAAACAACATGTTTTTATATGGTTTGTGGATTAACTGATGCTACTGGTGGAAGAGTATTAATTGATGGAGAGAATATAACTCATCTTCCATTAAGCTCTCGTGCTAAAAAAGGGATAGGGTATCTTCCTCAGGAGTCTAGTATTTTCAAAGACCTCACAGTAGAGCAAAACCTACGCATAGCAGCTGAAGCTATAGGGCTAAAACATAAAGAGATAAAACCTAGAATAGAGAGACTTTTGGAGATTTTTAATATTACTCCTATTCGAGACCGTTTGGGGATTCGCCTAAGTGGTGGAGAGAGAAGACGCGTAGAGATAGCTAGAGCCTTGGTTGGAGAGCCAAAGTTTTTGTTGCTAGATGAGCCTTTTGCAGGTATTGACCCTATTGCTGTGATTGATATTCAAAATATTATTCGTCAATTAGTAGATTTGGATATGGGTATTCTTATTACAGACCATAATGTTCGTGAGACACTTGATATTTGTGACCGTGGCTATGTAATGCGTGATGGAGAGATGTTAGCAGAGGGTAGCAGTGAGAGTATAGCCCAAGACAAGAATGTACGAAAATATTATTTAGGAGAGAACTTCTCTTTTTAGTCCCTATCGCTTAACTGGATAAAGCAGGGCCCTCCTAAGGCCTAGCTAGAGGTTCGAGTCCTCTTGGGGATACCACTTTATACCTATTTTACTTTCACTTTTCCTATAATATCAAAACTTTTTTCAAATGGAACAACAAGAGCCAAGCTTATAGCTTGTGTTGTTAAATCAAAACCTTTTTCGCTTTGTGAGAGTGTTTCTAGTTTGTAGAAATAAAGAGTAAAGCTTGTATTAAGGGCTATGGTTATTCTTTTTTGTGTATGGGTATCTAGGAGAGTTACTTTTTTGATATTCTCTATCTTTGTACTTTTATCTACGGATTGTTCATTGATAAGAAGATTTTCATAGTCTGCAAAGTGGAGATTAAACTCTAGGGCATATTGAAGTGGTTTTTCTAGTGTAGTTTTAAAATCTAGCATAAAGTCAAAACCATTATTTCGTATAAAATAGGATTTATCAAGCGTAGAGTTATATTTTTGTTCTAAATATAATCCACCATCTCGTCTAAAATTTATCTTCTCTTGAGTAAATGAAGTCTTAAATGCTTGGTTTGCAAAATCACCTAGTTCACGAAAATTACACTCTCTAAAACTCTCTATTGTAAAGGAGTCATCTGTAATATGATCAATAAGAGAATTTTTATTGTACCAATCATAAATAAGTGCATCACGCATACTTGCATCTATCTCTAAAGAAGCAGAGTGAATTGTATCTATACCATCTGTTTGTTGGGGTGCTTGTGTTATGGGTTGTGGATTAAGTATTTTTTGGTGATAGAGTTCTTTTTTGCGAGTTAAAGAGTTTTGCCAGTTGTAGCCTTTTTTAAATATATCAAACTCAATAAGTTGTCCACCCAAAGCTCCATCAAAGCGAAAAAGGTATTGAGGTGTTACAGCTTTTATTTTTGGGTGACCATCCATCTCGTTTTGGTCTAGTTCTATGTGGTTTTTTCCATTGTATCTAATTTTTTCGGCTTCTATAAGAAATTTATAGGCATTATCTCTCAGATTAGGGAGATATAAGCCCCCAAAGACTCCATGCCAAAGAGCATCATTGGTTTGGAGTTTATATAAGAGTGTATCAAAATCTTTATTTTTTAGAGAGGCTCTTGCCGATGAAAGTTCAAGCATTCGTTTATGTAAACGGTTACTCTCTGCATATTTTACAAAGAAATTTTTCCAAATACCACCTTTTAAAAATTTAACACCTTCTGCCTCATATCGCTCTACTCCCATCTCTTTTTTGAGGTTTTCTAGGCTTAGGGCATCATCTGCACCCAAACTCCACTCACCCATCTCTGCATAAGATACATTTGGCAAATAGGCAATACCACGAGGTTTTTGTTGTTTAAAGTACTCTTCATAGTGCTGTGTTTGTATCTCTTTGTCGGCAATTACAGTAGTTACAAAACTCTCTAACCATCCTTTATCATAGACCCATTCATGGGTCCCCGGCCACATACCAAACTTTTCTGCATCATCAAATATAATTGCAGTTGAATCTTCTTTTGTATTAAATGATTTAATTGCTTCAATAGCACTCTTTACACTTAAAAATGGAAGAGCATAGCGAAGTTTTTTACTAATAGGAAAGAGTGCTAACTTCTCTCCCCCCTCTTCGGTCATATAGTATCCATCAAGATCTTCTCTATTAAATCCAGCACACTCAAAATGGTAATCATCAATAACACTATATTTAATTCCAGCACTACTAAGATTAGGAATAATAGAAGACTCCCAAACTCGTTCAGTAAGCCATAAGCCTTTTGGTTTTTGCTTGAACTGATTTTGTATACTTTTGTTAAGCATCTTAATTTGTGTTGTTCGGTCTTTGGGTGGGATAACGCTTAGTATAGGTTCATAATATCCAGCAGAAAAAAACTCTATAGAACCTTTTTGTGCTAACTCTTGGATTGTATTATAGAGTTTGGAATGATTTTTTTGTATCTGTTCCATAAGCCATCCACTACAGTGTACAGAGAATTTAAATTCAGGATAACGGCTCATAACTTCAAAAAATGGGGCATAACAGCTCTTCACAGCGAGGTCAATTACCCATTCAAAATTATCAACAGGTTGGTGTAGATGGATACCAAATAGTAGGGATGTTTGTTGTTGCATTAAATATACTCCTGAAATTAAAATGTATGGATTATATCTAAAATAAGATTGTAAGTAACGCTTTTTTGAGGCTATCTATCTCTTTTTGACTTGCTTTGATAGACCATTGGACATTTGTAGTCTTAAAGACTCTTTGAGGGTTGTTTATATTGTTTTCTTTTAAAAGATAGAGTATATGATTTATCTGTTTATAAGAACTCTCAAAGCTATATTCACACTCTTGTACATACTCTTTTAGTGTAGCAACTTCTAATACATTTTTGCTTGCCAAAGAGTAAGCTCTTGCCATACCACCTGTGCCTAGTTTGATACCACCAAAGTATCTAACAATCATAATAGCACAGTTTATCATCTCTTTACCACGCAAGACATTAAGCGTAGGCAGACCAGCACAGCCTTTAGGCTCTCCATCATCAGAACTATTTTCAACAATTTGATTATACTCATTAAGGTAGCGTAAGGCATAAACAACATGGTTGGCTTTTGGATTTTCTTGTTTGAGTTTCTCTTGCAGACCATAATATATATCTATAGGAACAATGTATGTGATAAACTTAGACCTTTTAACTTCGGTTGTAGCAGTGTATGTATCTGTAATTGTCTTCATTTACCAGTATATTGTGACGCTTCTTTTGCCCCATCTTAGAGCTTTTCGGCGGTTCATCCCCATATATATATCTATTCTTTTTCTAAATCTTTTATTCATCTTATCTTTGACAACATAAGTTCCTGAAAGTCCACTAATTTTGACTCTTTTGCCATTCCCAATTCCATATCTACTAATCAAATCTCTTGATACAGCTATAGATTTCATGCCTGGACGGAGTCTATTGTTCCATGCAGCCAAAAATGGAGTTTTGTCTGTTTGTCTACGATGAGAGGTGTATGCTGTGGCTTGTATACGAAGTTTTCTTTTAAATTTTTTTCTATTTATACCATATTTGAGTTGCTTTTTCTGGCTTGGATAGAGTTTCTTTTCTCTTAGTTTTTTGGCTTTAGCTAGTTTTCTTTTTTTTTCTTTTTGTAATCTTTTTTTCTTGGCTAGTTCTAACTTCTTTTTATATCTGTAGTTCAGGAGTTTAAATTTTTGTGGCATTACAGGTATAGTAATCTCTTGTCCATATTTAATTTTAGATTTATCTTCAAGGGTATTCCACGCAAGAAGTTTTTTGATATTCATATTAAATCGTTTTGCAATATGATGGAGTGAATCACCTTTTTGAACTTTGTATTTGGGATACTTTTTTGCTTTTTCTTGTTTAATCTCTTCTTTACTTGGAAGGGCTATAACTGTAGGTATTATTTCAGAGAGATTTCCCTCTATTACTATTTCTCTTTTTTTATCTGCTATATATCTAATAGGTTCTAAGACTTCAATATGTTTTTCAATCATATCTTCAACACTTACAACAGTAATTGAAGACTCTATTGGCAGAGGAGCTTGCTTTTGGATGATGAGTTTAGGGCTTGTATTATATGTAGCTATTGCTTTTGTCATTATAAACTTAGTAGAGTAGGGTTTGCACTCTGTTGTTGTATGACTTATCAGACGACAATCTACCATTTTTTGACTCTTTGCAAAACTATCACTTGCAAGAAGTGTTAGTATAGAAATAACAAGGTTTTTCTTCATCATCACTAGATGCTAAAATACTATAAAAATTTTAACATCTCCTCCTTTATAGATTTTTGCTCTACGACTATAGAATGTTTGACCTCTTTGTCAAATAGTCCTTGTATAACTGCTGGGACTTTAAGAGATCTGTTTTTACTTATCCACTCTAATGCATCTAAATCATCTTTTGCATCATAACCCAAAGCGGTAGCTACGGTGGTGCTAAATTTTGTCCATTGAGCTGTTGAGTAGATAATAGTAGGTATATCTTTTTTTCTAAGGTCTTGATATGCACGGATACAAGTAGCTGTATGTGGATCCATTATATAGCCCTTGTTGGCATAGTGAGCAATAACTCTATTTCCCTCTTGGTCATCACTGTAACAAGCATCAAAATCTTCTCTTAATGATTGAAGTTCTTCTTTGCTAAGAGAGAACTTTTTATTTGTATCCAAAGACTCCATAAGCTCTTTTGTTCTCGTTGCTCCAAATTTATCAAACATAACTCGTTCTATATTTGAACTTTTCAAAATATCCATAGCAGGAGATTGTGTTAATACAAGTTCTCTATGACTAATATCATACTCTCCACTATTAATCCAATCTGTTAAAATATTATTGATATTTGAAGCAATCAAAATCTTTTTGATAGGAAGTCCTGCTTTTTTGGCATAATATCCACCCAAAGCATTTCCAAAGTTTCCACTAGGCACACTTAGATAAATTTCATCACCTAGGCTAATAGAACCATTACGAACAAGTTCTAGGTAGCTATGAATATGATAAATAATCTGAAATATGATTCGACCAAAATTTACAGAGTTTGCAGCAGTGAGTTTAATATCTCGTGAGGCTAAATCTTGTTTAAAATCTTCTGATGCCAAAAGTGATTTAAGAGAGCTTTGTGTATCATCAAAGTTACCTTTTATTCCAATTACTTTGAGGTTTTTTGCCTCTTCTGTGACCATCTGTAATCTTTGGACATCACTTGTTCCACCATCAGGATACAAACAAACAACTTTTACATTATCTTGGTCTTTAAAAGTCTCTAGTGTAGCAGGACCTGTATCACCACTTGTTGCAGCCATGATAAGATACTGTTCATCTCTTTGTTGTGCAAGAGAGCTAAGAATATATCCAAATGGTTGCAGTGCCATATCTTTGAATGCACGAGTTTGACCATGATAGAGTTCGCTTACAAAACAGTTATCTTCTATCTGTTCTAGTGGCACAGGGTTTTTTGGATCATCAAAATTATCATATCGTGATAATGCTTGTGCAATTATTTGAGGATCAATATCAATGTTAAATGAGTCTAAAAAGTCTGCAGCAAGAGTTTTGTAGTGGCTATTTTTGTGTTTTTCTAAAAATTCTATTCCTACAGAGGGAAGTGATTGAGGTACATAAAGACCTCCAAAACTTGCACTAGGATTTAAAATAGCATCAGAAAAATTAACATTTTTTGCTCTACTCCCATCATTACCGCGTGTTTCTATAAATTGCATTCGCTCTCTTTTATCTTTTTATTAGTATATCTAAATTTCTATTTGCTATCTACATTTTCCATTAAAACTGTAATGATGTCAGTCATCGTTAAGATACCTGCAAGTTCATTATTATCAATTACAAGAAGTCTTTTAATACTGCTGTGAACCATCATCTTAGCGGCATACTTTACATCCATAAAAGCTGAAACAGAGAGAGCTGGCATGGTTGCAACATCATAAACATTTAAAAGGTCTATATCACCCTCTTCTGCTACAATTGTCTCTAAAATATTTTTAAAGGTCAAGAGTCCATACGCACCTGATACACCATTTTTTTCTACAATAACAGAACGAACACCATGTTCTTTTAGACTTTTAAGAGCATCTCTAACAGTTTCCATAGGTGATACAATTACTAATTCCTCTTTTGCTGTCATAATATCTTTTACTAACATTTTTTTTCCTTTTTATAATAGATGACGAATATCATCTTCAAATTTATGTACTTCTTCCATATCTAATCCAACTACATGGCTAAGAGGTATTGTAAATGATACCCCACTATTATCCATATTTGGTAGATCAAACTCTTTGTTGATAACACGCATAACTTTAAGTGAAACTCTAGCAGGTAAAAGAAAAAGAAGTAATGAAACATTCTCTTCTAGGGTCAATCCAAAAAATACTTTTTTCTCTTTGAGTCCCATTGAACGACCATGCAAGATAGTCACACTTCCCGCTCCTGCATCCTTGGCAACCTTAATGACAGCTTCTTCTTTTTTATCCTCTATCATGATAACTAATGCTGTAAATTTCATTTTATCTCCTCTTTATTTAGTTTGTTTTTCATCATATTTGCATAGATACCATAAGCCATAACTGTAAGCATAGGAAAGAGTGAAGCAAAAGCAATAAGCCCAAATCCATCAATAAGTGGATTTCTTCCCTCAATATTTTCTGCAAGTCCAAGACCTAATGCAGCTACTAGCGGCACAGTAACGGTTGATGTTGTTACTCCACCACTATCATAAGCAATAGGAACAATATATTTAGGTGCAAAATAGGTTAGAATAATAACTAATATATATCCTGCAATAATATAGTAATGTATAGGGTCACCAGCTACAATACGATAAGACCCCAAAGCAATACCTATAGCTACCCCAATTGCCACAATAACTCTAAGAGCTGTTTGATTAATATTTCCTTCACTAATCTCTTCAGCTTTAATAGCAATAGCCAAAAGTGCTGGTTCTGCCATGGTGGTAGAAAATCCTATCAAAAATGCAAAAAGATAGATAAGAAGATTATTCTTCATTCCAGTAAGCTGATATGCAATAGTCTCACCAATAGGGAAAAGACCCATTTCTAAACCAATAATAAAGGCATACAACCCTAGTATAACTAGTATAATACCAGTAATAATTCTATCTAGATGTGGTACTTTTTTGCGGATAATAACATATTGGAAAAAGAAAATAACAATAAGTATTGGAGCTATATCTTTGATAACTGCTAGAAGTTCCAAAAGTATATTAAGCCAGTCAAAACTATAAGTAGCAGCTTCGGCTTTTTGTACAACAACCTCAGCAATTTCTCCCACTTTTTTGCTAGCTTCTCCAGCAGAGTAGACAATAATTCCATACCCTTGGACAAAAATCATAGGCATCAAAGATGCAAAAGCAATAAGTCCAAATCCATCTATTGCAGGGTTTCTCCCTTTGATACTTGATGCCAAACCTATTCCTAAAGCAGCTACAAGAGGCACTGTAACAGTAGAAGTGGTAACACCACCACTATCATAGGCTAGTCCAATAATCTCAACAGGTGCAAAAAATGTCATAGTGACAACAAGAATATACCCAGTGATAATATAATACTGGATTGGATGCCCTACAAGTATACGAAAAGTCCCCAAAGCAATAGCAAATCCAACAGAAAATGCCACAGTCATACGCAAGAAGAACGAGTCTATCTTTCCATCACTAATAAATGCAGCTTTATCTGCTATGGCAATCAAAGCTGGTTCGGCTACTGTGGTAGAAAATCCTATAGTAAAAGCAAAAGCCAAAAGCCAAAGGAGAGAGCCTTTTTTGGCAAAGTCTGTAGCTAAGTTTTCTCCTACAGGAAAAATACCCAGCTCCAAACCGCGAATAAAGAGTGCTAGTCCAACAGCAACAATAACTAAACCGATTACAATGGATGTCAAATTTTCAGGCATGGCCTGCACAATAAAAATTTGAAAAAATGCAACAACAACGATAATGGGAAGAAGATCCATAAAGGATCCCCTTAGATCTTGATAAAATATTTTTAAACTTTCTTTCATATTCGTGATTATACCTTAATTAAATAATATTTATTAAACTTCGTCGAGTTTACCTTGGAAGTCTCTCTCTTTGAGTCTAAGAGTAGGCTCTTTGTGTAGCTGTTTTTGGATCTGAATAATAGCATCCAATATAGCTTCTGGTCTAGGGGGACATCCTGCAATATAAACATCTACAGGTACTATCTCATCAACACCTTGAAGTGTAGTATAGTTGTCGTAAAATCCACCAGTAGATGCACACGCCCCCACAGCTATAACCCATTTTGGTTCGGGCATTTGGTCATATATCTGTTTTAGGATAGGAGCTTGTTTGTAGCTGATTGTTCCTGCTACTACCAATAAATCAGCATGTCTAGGAGAGAACCTTAAAACCTCTGCACCAAATCGAGATATATCATAACGGCTAGCAGCCACTGCCATAAACTCTATGGCACAACAAGCAGTACCAAAAACAAATGGCCAAAGAGAGGATTGTCTCCCCCAATTAATAACAGCATCAAGTTTGGTAACAACTACACTCTCTCCTAGTAAATTAGATTGACTTAAATCCATCGTAAAATCCTTGATTTATATACATAAATAAGTCCACCTACAAGTAAACCTATAAATAAAAACATCTCAAATAGTCCAAATAGTCCAAGTTCTCTTAAATTTAAAGCCCAAGGAAACAAAAATAACACCTCAACATCAAAAATTAAAAATACTATTCCTACAAGAAAGAATTTTATATTAAAAATATCATCAGAATCTTTATGTGTAACTCTTACGCCTCCCTCATAGGGTTCATTCTTGCGAATATTGTCACTTTTTGCACCTAAGTAACGAGTAAGGTGAAATAAGATTGGCAAGAGTATTACAAGAGCCAAAATCATACCTGAAGCCAAAAGAAGAGAATCAGACATTTTGTTCTTCTTGGGCAAACTCTTTGAGTAGTGCTACTAATGCCTCTACCGCCTCTAGGCTAACTCCATTGTAGATAGATGCACGAAGTCCCCCTACTGATCGGTGTCCTTTGAGTCCTACCATACCAGCCTCTTGAGTTTTCTTTATAAGTTTGGCTTCTAAGTTTTTGTTTTTGATAGTAAAAGATACATTCATCAAAGACCGAGACTCTTTTTGGGCATGTCCAATATAAAAACCATCACTTGCATCAATAGCTTCATATAAAAGATCAGCTTTTATTTGATTGATACTCTGTATTGCTTTAATTCCACCTTGTTTTTTGATCCACTGCAAAGTAAGATTAAGAAGATAGATACCAAATGTAGGTGGTGTATTGTACAGAGAATTATTATCCGAATAAGTTTTATAGCGAAGCATAGTAGGGATAGAATCATTCTCTCTAATAAGAGATTTTTTTATAATAACAATAGTCACACCTGAAGGACCAGCATTTTTTTGAGCTCCTGCATACATCATATCAACTTTAGACCAATCAACTGGATATGAAAAAATATCACTAGAAGCATCTACAACGAGTGGAGCTTTTGTAGAGGGGTAAGAGTGATATTGTGTGCCATAGATAGTATTATTAGAGGTAATATGAGCATAATCTATAGTATCATCAAATACTATACTGTCAGGGATTCTATCAAAAGATGTATCTTGTGAACTTGCTACAATTTCTACATCCATTCCAGCTATTTTTGCCTCTTTAATTGCTTTGTTTGACCATGCACCAGTATTAGCAAATTGTACTCTAGCGCTTTGCTTTAGATTCATAGGTACCATAGCAAATTGCATGGATGCCCCACCTTGCAAAAATAGTACTTCATACTCATCAGAAATAGCATATAGTTCACGCATAAGAGATATAGCATTATCATGAACTTTTGCATAGAGTGCTGATCTATGAGAAGCCTCCATAATAGATAATCCAGACCCCTCAAAATCTAATAACTCTTTTTGTGCCTCTAAGAGTACCTCTGTAGGGAGTGCAGATGGTCCTGCTCCAAAATTATAAGCTCTTTTCATTACTTAGTCCTATATATTTTATTATTTTTATAAGTGTAAGGGTAGCAGATACAACTTAAAATTATTCTACACTAGGGTCAAAATTATCTTAAATGCAATAAGGTATAAAACTATAGCAATAACTTTTTTTATCTGTGTTTGAGATAATTTGTAGTGCATAATTGCTCCACCCAAATATCCACCAATAAGTGCAGAGATTGTTACAACTCCTAGAAGTATCCAGTCTATTTGTATAAATTGTACATAAGTTAAAAATGCTCCAAGTGTAGAAAATGGAATCACAAAGCTCACGCCATAGGCTGATTTTTTGGCATCAAACCCCAAAAGAATAAGTAGGGGCATAATCAGGCTACCACCTCCTATGCCTAACATTCCAGATAGCAACCCTACCAAAGAACCAACACTATAGAGAATCCATATTTTATTATAAATTATAGCAGTTTTTCTTTTCTTAAATAGTAGTAACGAGGCACTTGTAAGCAAAAAGATAACCAAAATCCATTGGAGTAAAATATGATTTATATATTGAGACAAAAGTGCCCCTATAGGAGAGCTAATAACAACAGAGATAACAAGTGGCATGGTAAATTTAAAGTCTAAAACTCCTCGTTTAAAATTCATAATAGATGTAGTAATCATGGATGAAGTATTAACAAATAGAGCCAAAGCTTTGGAAATATCTGTTGTACTTCCTAACATAGGAAAGATAGAGACCAAAGCAATAGCACTACCAACCCCCCCCATAGCGAAGAGTGTTGAAAAAACTAGAGTTACTGTAAAATAGAGTAGGTATTCAGACATGTTTTGACTTTATAATTTATTTACTTTAATGATAGATTTTAGATATAATGAAGTATTCTACATTAAAAAGGATAAATTATGAGTAATATTATTGGATATTTAAAAAACCTCAAAGGTGAGTTTTTTGCATTGGATAAAGATGGAAATCTTAGAGAGATAGAAGCAGGAGATGCACTTTTAGAAGGAGAAGTAGTTGTTAACCTCTCTGGTATGGCAGTGCCTAATGCTATTAAAAATACAAAAGAAGAAGCCCTAGAGGAGTCTGAAGCAGAAGTAGATGCTGAGGCAGGAGCTATTGCAGGATACTTTAAAGACCTAGAGGGTGACCATTTTGCCAAAGATTCTATAGGAAGGTTACGAGAGATTAACTCAGGAGACGCTGTTTATAAAGGAGAGGTAGTTGTTGATTCTAATGGTGAACCAGTATTTGAGCCACTTAAAGCATCTTCAGAACAAGAAGCAGACCGTTCAGGTGCTGAGGCTGATGTAGAGGCAGGTGCTATTATTGGATATTTCAAAGATATGCAAGGAGAGTATTTTGTGCAAGAAGAGTCAGGCAAGCTACGCCAACTCCAAGCAGGTGATCCTGTAAAAGAGGGAGAGATTGTACTAGATAGTTCTTCTATCCCAGTGAGAGGTGCATTATTAACTGTAGCTGATGTAGAAGCTAATAGTGATGCTGGTACTATAGGATACCTCAAAGACCTTGTCGGTGATTTTTATGCGAAAGATAGTGCAGGTAATTTGCGTGCTATTGAACCAGGTGATCCTGTAGTTGAAGGAGAGATAGTAGTAAATAGTGAAACAGCAGAGGTAGAAGATCCTCTTTTTGTACCAAAAAAAGATAATATTGATAACTCTCAGGCAGAGTCAGATGTGGAAGCACCATTATATAATGATAGAAGACTAGAACGCATAGAGAGTACATTTATAGAAGATCAATTTCCTGATACAAATGGTGGAGATGTAGAAAGAAATTCTTTTGATGCAGGAGGTGTGGAGTTTGGTGGTATTTCTCAGGGTACACCAACACCAAATGCACCTATTTATCCAAATGCGGTAGAAGAAGCAACTCCTTTGGAATTTTCTTCGCCGACACTAACTGTATCTACACCTATAGAGGAGGACTCCATTTCACCCTCTTCACCTTTTACTGAACCAGTAGACCCAGTAGTAGAGAGTATTCCTTCAGAAGACATATTTATCCCATCAGTCCCAAATACACCATCAATAGTAAATGATGGTGTACCTCCTGCGGATACATTTACACCGCCTGCAACAAATACCCCAACAGTAGGAGGGGATACCCCAATTCAAGGTATACCACCAGTGGGATATACACCAAATATACCAACAGATGGGGGAACACCAACTACTCCACAGACACCAAATAGTGATAATGGAGTACCATCAACGCCAACTACTCCAGAGACACCACAAACTCCAACAACAGATGGAGGAACACCAACAACACCTACAACCCCAACAGATGGCGGAACTCCAACAGTTCCAATAACACCAACAACACCAGTAGATAGTGAAACTCCAACAACACCAACAGAACCAACAGACGATGGAGACACACCAGTAGTAGGTGGCGGTGGCGGAGGTGGTGGCACACCAGTAGTCGGTGGTGGTAGCCCAATCGTGGATACCGAAGGAAATGATGCTCCAACTATTACAGAAGATAGTGAAAATCTAATAGAAAGTAATATTCCATTGACTACAACAGGTACATTAACTGTAGTTGACCCTGATTTAGAGAATAGTGTAGTAGCTTCTATAGAGAGTGTCTCTATTACAGGTAATGCAAATAATATCTCAAATACGGCTCTTTATAATATGCTCTCTATTACCCCTACAGATATATTGGATGAGACAGAGACAACAGATAATAGTTTAGCTTGGAGTTTTGATTCTGATACAGAGACATTTGATTATTTAGCTACAGGAGAGAGTGTAGATATAGAGTATACTCTCAAAGTAACAGATGATAGTGGAAAAACTAATAATATAGGGAGTAATACGGTAACTGTAACAATTACAGGAACAAATGATGCTCCAGTGTTAGATTTGGATAATAATAATAATGATAATGATGTAACTAATGCAAATGGATACCAAACTAATTTTGTAGTTGGTGGTGTGGCTATAGCTGATAGTGATTCTAGTATTACAGATGTAGATGATAGTAATATAGAGAGTGCAACTATTACACTTACTAATAAACAAACTAATGATATTTTAGAATTAGATAATGCAACGCTTCCTAGCTCTATTACTGCAACTAATTATGATGATATTACAGGTGTAATAACTCTTACAGGTAGTGCAACCAAAGCAGAGTATCAAAGTGCTATAGAAGCAATTAGATTTGGTAATAGTAATGAAAGCACTATGAGTAGTGTAGAGAGAGTTATAGAAGTAGTAGTCAATGATGGAGAGACTAACTCGAATATAGCTACTACCACTATAGCTATAGGTGCTTCTGTTCTTGATTTGGATGGTGATGATAGTAGTGATACTGGTTCAGATTATAAAGCAACATTTACAGAAAATGGCTCTGCTGTAGCTATAGCAGATACAGATATAAAAATAACTGATGCTAATGATACAAATATAGAGAGTGCAACTATTACGCTAACAAATGCACAAGCTGATGATGTATTAAGTACTTCTGCGATAAGTGGAATCACTATAAGCAATAGTGGTATAGTTGATGGCAAGATAGTAGTTACTTTAACAAGTGATACTTCAGAGAGTAAAACCCTAGCAGAGTATCAAAGTGCTATAAAAGCCATCACTTTTGAAAATAGTTCAGAAAATCCTGATACTACCAATAGGGTTATAGAGGTAACTGTAAATGATGGAGATGCTAACTCTAATGTGGCTACGACTACCATTAAAGTAGTAGCCATCAATGATGCACCAGAGTTGGATTTGGATGATAGTACTAGTGCCAATAGTGACTATAAGACAAGTTTTGCTGTAGAGGTGGGTGCTGTAGCTATATCTGATAGTGATATAACTATTACAGATGTAGATGATACCAATATAGAGAGTGCAACTATTACACTAACAAATGCACAGTTAAATGATATTTTAGATACTAGTGCATTGTCAGGTTTTGGTATAGCTACAGATACATCAGTAAATGGTCAAATAACAGTTACCCTTACAGGCTCTAAAACATTAGCAGAGTACCAAGATGCCATTAATACTATTAAGTTTAATAACTCTAGTGATGCTAGTACTATAGATAGGTCTGATAGAACTATAGAGGTAGTAGTAAATGATGGAGATGATAATTCCAACACAGCTACTACAACCATTGCCTTAGATGCCCCAGTACTTGATTTGGATCTAAGTAATGATAATGATACTACACTCAAACAAGACTATAAAGCACCAACTAAGTATATAGAAGATGGTGCAGGTGTGGCTATTGCTGATAGTGATATTAAGATTAATGATAATACTGATACTATAACAGGTGCTACTATCAAGTTGACTAATACTAAAGCTCTTGATGAATTGGATACAACTAATATACCAACAGGCACAAGTATTACTGCAACTCAAACTACTGTAGATGGAAATATAATTGTTACTCTTTCAGGTTCAGGAACAAAAGAAGAGTATCAAAATGCAATAGAAGCAATAACTTTCAAAACTACTTCCCAAGAGCCTGATGAGATTGATAGAGTTATTGAAATTAGTGTTAATGATGGTGAGAATGAGTCTAATGTGGCTACGGCTGTTGTTGGGGTTCGTGGGGTTAATGATGTACCAACAATTAAGACAGCCACAACAGATGCTATAGGTGAAGTAACAGAGATTACAGATGGAGCAATAGGTGAGACAAGTAGTGACCTTACAGATACAGGCTCAATAGCATTTGCAGATGTAGATTTAACTGATACACATACAGCTACAGTTGCAACAACAGTAAAAGATGGTAGTAGTAATCCAATAGCTTCACCACTAGGTTCTCTTACACTAGCTACAGTTGATGATTCAGCAGATACAGTAGGATGGACATATACAGTAAATGATGGTGCTGTAGACTACCTTGCAAAAGATGAGACTCTCACCCAAGTTTATACAGTAACAGTAGCTGATGGAAATGGTGGTACAGTAGAGCAAGATGTAACAGTTACAATTAAAGGAACAAATGATGTACCAACAATTAAGACAGCCACAACAGATGCTATAGGTGAAGTAACAGAGATTACAGATGGAGCAATAGGTGAGACAAGTAGTGACCTTACA
>JADGDQ010000037.1:0-11729 GCA_016744805.1 Sulfurovaceae bacterium | reverse complement strand
AGATGAGACTCTCACCCAAGTTTATACAGTAACAGTAGCTGATGGAAATGGTGGTACAGTAGAGCAAGATGTAACAGTTACAATTAAAGGAACAAATGACCAACCAGTAATAACTAACGGTAATGATACAGCATCTATAACAGATGGTAGTACAGCATTAATAGCTACAGGAGATATGACTATAACCGATGTAGATACAACTGATGTAGTAACAGCGTCTGTAGATAGTGTTAGTGTAACAAGTGGGACTACATCTATAGATAATAGTACTTTAATATCTATGCTTACTGTAACACCTACAAAAATATTAGATAGTACTGAAAATAGTGATACTTTAACTTGGAGCTTTGATGCTGGTGCTGATGTATTTGATTATCTTGCAAAAGATCAAAAGCTTGTTTTAGAATATAGTGTAAAGGCTCAAGATGATAGTGGTGTGAGTGCTACTGATAGTGATAGTAGCAAAGTCACCATCACAATCACAGGTACAAACGATGCCCCAGTAGTAGACCTAGATGCTAGTAATACAACAGATAAAAACTTCAACACTACCTTTATAGGTGGAGCTACTAAAGATGCTATTGCCATTGGAGATACAGATACCTCTGTAAGTGATGTGGATGATGAATATATAGAGAGTGCTACAATTAAGCTTACTAACCAACAGTTAAATGATATTTTGGTAGCAGGTACTCTACCTAATGGAATTACTGCTAGTGCCTATGATAGTACTACAGGACTTTTGACCCTTACTAGTAATACAGCTAATACAATGACCAAATCAGACTACCAAACAGCTATACAAGCTATTAAGTTTGACAATGACCTAGATGACCCTAATCAAACTGATAGAACTATTGAAGTGACTGTAAATGATGGAGATGTAGATTCTAACACAGCTATTTCTACTATTAAAATAGCAGACTTAGTAAATGATAGTGCAGATGTGTATGAGTCTGATATGGCTGATGGTACTGCACCTAATGGTATTCGTGAAGAAGCTACAGGGAATATATTTACTAATGATGCATTACCTGATGGTGCTAGTTTGAGTGATATGAGTATTACTGGTGGAACTGTAGATAATAGTGTAACTGGGCAGATTACTATTACTACTGCTGAGGGGAATGTATTGGTTGTAAATAGTGATAATACATCTAGTGAGTTTGGGGATTATACTTATACTTTGAATACTGCTATGAATAATGATACTCCTCTATTTTTTGAGACATTTGATACTGATGTAAATGGTTGGACTAATGCCATACATCAACAGAGCATGACTATAACTCAAGATGAAGAAGCAGAAAAGACTATTACAGGAACAGCTAACACTACTGTAAATGTTTCTTTTGGTTTTCAAGCTAGTGGAAACTGGGATACTAGTGGAGATTATTTTAAGGTAAAAATAGATGATATAGAGACTACAAGTACAGAATATAAAGCATCCAATACTGCTCCTTATAGTTTTGATGTAACTCTTGATGGAAATGGTGAAGCAAAAGTTTCATTAATACCAGATGGTAGTAGTAGTTCTAATAATGAAGGTGCAACTATTACTAACTTTAGTGTAAATAACACTGTGGATATGGAAACAGGTTGGAGTAATACTACTTTAACAAATCCTAGTTTATATATTCCACAAGGAACAACAGTATCTAAAACATTTACTAGTACAGAGAATGCAGGTAAGATGGTGAATATTGATTTTGACTCTATTGCTTCAGCAAATTGGGATGCAAATAGTGATAATTTTGTAATTAAGGCTAATGGTACTAGTTATGACTTAACTAGATATTATGGAGATGATAGTTTACAAGATGAGTATAGTGATCATCATAGTTTTCCTGTGCAGTTGGATGCTAATGGAGAGGTTACGATAGAGTTACAATTAGATAGTAGTACTACAAGTGATAATAAAGAGAGTATGTCCATAGATAATTTTAATATTACACTTTTAAATGAAAATAGTGTTGATAGTTTTGAGTATACTGTAACAGGAGATAATGGATTTAGTGAGAAGGCTACTCTTGATGTGACTGTGCATGATGATACTCCTAGTGTTGGTAGTTTAATGGATACTATTACTATAGGTGGAGGGGTAGATACTAATTTATTATTTGTATTAGATAGATCTAGTAGTATGGATGATGATCCTTTTAGTAGTACGGATAAATCTTATTTTACCTATATGACAGAGTCAGTAAATAACCTTATTGATAAATATGGAGACATGGGTAATGTGAATGTTAAAGTTATTGGTTTTTATGCTGATGACTTATCAACAGATGACGATGGTACTGATGCAAAAAATGAATTAATCTCTAATAATTATGATTTAGATGGTGTAAGTGTGACTCCTTGGATGACTTTAGCTGATGCAAAGAGTTATTTATCTTATGTTAATGATACAAATGATGAAGATAGTTCTGATGCTAATAATATTTTCCCATATTATGGTACATATTATGATAATGGTGTAGATGGAGCAATAGATTATTTTGATAATAAGGTAGATACCTCGGATCATTCTAATAAGATAGCTGATACAGCACCTACAGGAAGTAGTTTACAAACAATAGCCTATTTTATGAGTGATGGTCAGCCAACTGATGCTAATGACAAAAATACTTATATTCCTAAATGGAATAATTTTGTAGATGATAAAGTAGATAGAGCAGTTACTGTGATGTTTGGTGAAGGTGCTGGTTCTGAAGAGGGTGAGCAGATATTAGGTGATATGGCTAGTTCTGGTGTACCTATAGTAGTAAGTAAATCTAATACGGATCAATTAAGTGCAGAGCTTATTGATACCGTTTATGATAAAGTTGGTTCTTTTGAGATATTTAATAGTACTACAGACTTAAAGTTTGGTGGAGATACAGGAAATGTATTTGAAGTTGAATATGTTAATAGTGCAGGTGAAACATTAATTTATACTTATGATACTAATAGTACAGTACAAGCAATAGATTTAAAGTATGGAGAGCTTTATCTTGATTTTGATACAGGTGACTATGTCTATCGCCCCCTTACATTACAAGGTACTACAGAAAATTTAAAACTTAGACTTATAGATAGTGATCATGACACAGATAATGGAACATTTGATTTGACAATAACTGTTGAGAGTTCAGAAAATAGTATATTAGCTTATAATGATGAAGCTATTGATATGAGTACTGGTAAAGATACTTTGGTTATTGATAAAGATGCTACCTTAACTACTACTGATTATAGTAATATTGAAAATATAGAAGTCTTAGATTTAACAAAAGCTGATGTTGACTTAAATAACCTTACAGTATCTGCTGTAGAGGGTATGACTGATAGTGATAATAAACTTACTATTATGTTAAATGATGGTGACGAGGTAGATGTAGATAATATAGAAGCTACTACTACTAATGGTGCTTGGAAAGATGATGGTGATGGAGTTTACTCCTCTTGGGATACTCCTACTACTCAAGTAACATTTGTAGGTGGTGATAGTGGGGCTGTGATTGATGGAATTATAGAGGGACTCTACTATGAGACAAGTTCAGGGTTTAAGGGATATACTCAAAGTGATGGTGGGTTTAACTATCTTGATGGTGATGAAGTTATCTTTAAACTTGGTGATTTGGTTGTGGGTAGTATGAATATGAGCGATACTAGTGATGATAAGGTCTTCTTGCAAGATTTGGCTCAGGTAGATAGAACTGACATGAATGATGAGTATGTAGAGAATATGGCGGTACTCTTGCAGTCGCTTGATAGTGATAGTAGTGATAATATTGTAATCACCCAAGAGATGCGAGATGCATTTGTGGATAGTGATATTGATTTGGCTACTATGAGCGAAGAGGAGCTAGTAGAGGTGATAGAAGAGGTAGGACGCACAGCAGTATCCGAAGAGGATGCCATGGAGCATGTGGGTGAGATGCTAGAAGAGTATGATGGAGTAGAAGAGGGCGAACTAGATGAAAGAGTTGCAGATGAAGAAGAGTTAGAGGGTAAAGAAGTTGCAATAGAAGAAGAAGAGACAGAAGAAATTGAAGAGGATTCATCGGAAGTGGAAGACGAGGAAGTTGAGGAACAAGAAGAACAAGAAACAAATAAAACCTTAGTTGAAGAAGCTGAAATAGAAGAAGAAATTGAAGAGGAAGAAGAACAAGAAGAGTCATCGGAAGTGGAAGACGAGGAACAAGAAATAGAAGAAGATTCATCGGAAGTGGAGGTCGAAGAAGCTGAAATTGAAGAAGAAACACAAGAAACTGAAGAAGATTTAGAGAGTGAAAGCGAAATAGCACCTGTAGATGAAGAAGAACCTTTATCTTTTGATAATGAAGAGGATGACTTTGATTTTGATAGTGTAGATGATAGTGCTACAAAAGAGGAAAAAAATGATGGATCTATAGATATTGAAGATATATTAGAGCCAGAACCAGAGATTAATATGCCTGAGGCAGATGAAGAGTCGGCATCAGAGGCTAGTACTCCTGCTGAAAGTACTAGTAACTCATCAGCAGAGTATACAAGTGCTAATGATACTACAGTGAGTGTTCCTGTGGTTGAGGATAGTGCTGTAGCTGTGATATAAAAGTAGGGTGGAAGAGTTCTGCCCTATTAAATAAAAAGGAGCAAAAATATAAATGAGAGAATTTTTAATACAAGCCAAAGCATCGGCTATGGTAGTGGCTACGCTAGATAGTGCGACTAAAAATAGAATATTAGTAGAGATGGCGGATGCTTTGGTAGCTAGTAGTAGAGAGATTATTTTGGAAAATAACAAAGATATGAGTAGTGGTAAGTCTAATGGGCTAGAGAGTGCATTGCTTGATAGATTGTTGTTAGACAAAGAGCGTATAGAGGCTATGGCAAACTCTTTGCGTGATATTGCAGGGCTTAGAGAGCCTGTAGGGAGAGTGCTTGATGGGTGGGTGAGTGATGATAACTTACGCATAGAGAAGGTCTCTGTACCTATTGGTGTGGTGGGGGTTATCTATGAGTCTCGCCCTAATGTAACCTCTGATGTGGGTGCATTGTGTTTTAAGAGTGGAAATGTAGCTATCTTAAAGGGTGGAAAAGAGGCAGAGTACTCCAATAGAGCCATAGCCAAGGTACTACAGAGTGTATTAGAGGTAAATAGTTTGCCAAAAGAGATAATCTCTTTGTTGCCTGATAGCTCTCGTGAGGGAGTTGCAAAACTTATTGAGATGGATGAGTTTGTAGATTTAATAGTCCCTAGAGGTGGAGAGGCTTTGATTCGATATATCTCCAAAAATTCCTCTGTGCCTGTGGTCAAACACGATAAGGGACTTTGTCATACCTATATACACACAGATGCCAATATTGATAATGCAATCAAAATAGCTATTAATGCCAAATGCCAACGCCCTGGGGTCTGTAATGCTATGGAGACGCTCTTAGTAGATAGAGCTATAGCCAAAGAGGTTCTTCCTAGACTCTATAGAGAGTTTAATGCACAAGAGACCAAAATGCATGGAGACCCTGAAGTCCAAGAGATTATAGAAGTAGAGTTAGCTACAGACCAACATTATGATACAGAGTGGTTGGCAAATATTTTAAATCTGAAGATAGTAGAGGGGATAGATGAAGCTATTGCACATATTACTCAATTTGGTTCAGGACACTCAGAAGCTATACTCACACAAAACTATAGTGCCTCTGAAGCGTTCTTGGAGCGAGTAGATGCAGCGTGTGTGTATGTTAATGCAAGTACCCGTTTTACTGATGGTGGAGCTTTTGGGTTTGGTGCAGAGGTGGGTATCTCTACCAACAAACTCCACGCAAGAGGTCCTATGGGTATTAATGAGCTTACAACCTATAAGTTCAAAATCTATGGTAGTGGACAGATACGAGGCTAAGAGCAATGGTTTTGGAAATTAAAAATTTGGATTTTGGATATAGTAAAGAGAAACTACTCTATAAAGGATTTGACCTCTCGTTAAAAAAGGGTGAGATAGTCTCTATAGTAGGCGAGAGTGGCAGTGGCAAGTCTACACTGTTTGAGCTTATATCTGGCAATCTCAAACCCCTCAAAGGGAGTCTTCTCAAAGGCAAAATTGCATGGGTATTCCAAGACCCCTATAGCTCTTTTCATCCTAGTTATAGTATCAAAGAGCAGATAGCAGATGTGGCATCATTGGAGGGGTTAGAGGCGTTAGCCCTAGAGATGCAGATAGAATCCAAACTTCTCTTGGCTCTTCCCCATCAACTCTCTGGTGGACAACTACAGCGATGCAGTATCTTGCGTGCATTGCTTATGAAACCAGATTTGATATTGTGTGATGAGCCTACAAGTGCATTAGATAATATCATACAACTAAATGTTATGAAGATGCTTGTAGGCTATCTCGATAGAGTAGGGATACTCCTTATCACGCATGATATGGAGTTGGCACAGTGGGCGAGTAATAGGGTGGTTTCTCTATCCAAACCTAGATGCTAGAGCATTGCTGTACATCTCTTGATATGCTTGGGCAGATTCAGCCCAACTAAATCTTTTTTGCATAGCATTTTGAATAAGATGAGCCATTCCCTCTTTGTCATTGTAGTAGGTATCAACAGCCCACTTAACAGTATTTAACAGAGCAGTATCAGTAGCTTCATAGAACTTAAATCCATCTCCATATCCTGTAAATGGTTGGTAGTTTTCTATAGTATCATCAAGTCCACCTGTAGCACGAACTATAGGGAGTGTTCCATAACGGAGGCTATAGATTTGATTGAGTCCACATGGCTCAAAGAGTGAAGGCATCAAAAAGAAATCACTTCCTGCTTCTATTTGGTGTGCGAGGTCATTTTTGTATCCAATAAATGAAGCAAATTTTTCAGGATACTGCAATGCTATATCACTAAAGAAACTCTCAGCCCATGACTCTCCTGTGCCTAGAAGTACAATTTGTATATCAAGCTCTAAGAGTTGGTGGATAGATTGAGTCAAAAGCGTAATGCCCTTTTGGTCTGCCAAACGACCAACTAAACCAATAAGAGGAGTATTGGTCTCTTGTGGGAGATTAAACTTCTTTTGAAGCTCTTTTTTGCAGATGGCTTTGCCTTGGAGGTTGTTGGCATCATATTTATTGGCTATAAAATCATCTATTGCAGGACTCCACTCTTCATAATCTACACCATTGAGGATACCATAGAGTTTATCTTGATGGGTCTGTATAGTATCTTCTAATCCACAGCCAAACTCTGCTGTTGTAATCTCTTGGGCATATTTTTGGCTTACGGCATTAATAGCATTTGCATGGACTAATCCACCTTTTAATAGGTTTACTCCATCATGCTCTTCGAGTTCTTGGTGATTGAATCTCTCCCATCCTACACCCAATACATCCATAGCACCTTTATAAAACTTTCCTTGGTGTTGGAGATTATGAATAGTTAAGACACTTGCTGTTTGAGCAAAATGTGGGTCATTGGCATAGAGAGTATTTAGGAGTATAGGCATAGAAGCCGTATGCCAATCATTAGCATGAATTATATCAGGCTTAAAACCAAGTTTTTTGCTCAGTTGCATAGCAGCTTTTGAGAGAAAGATAAAACGGTTGTCATTATCATTAAACCCAACCCCACCTTCATCATACAGACCCAAGCGTCCAAAGTAGTGATCATTTTCTATAAAATAGATAGGCACATCACTATTAGGAAGCACTCCCTCGTAGACCTCTGCCCACTCTTCACCAATCACGCCCATCTGCACACCCAAAGCTCCCTCTAGTGGAGTAAGGTTGTATTGGTATTTATCTACTATATAGTATCTAGGCATTACTACAATTACGCTATGACCTAACTGTTTAAGTGCTTTTGGTAATGCACCGACCACATCAGCTAATCCTCCACTTTTGGCAAATGGTACAACTTCAGAAGCAGAAATAAGAATATTTAGTTTAGACATTTGATTTTCCTTTGAATTTAGATATTATACTATCAAAATAATATTAAAGGTATAAAATGAAAATTATTCAAGCTGATTATACTTATATTGATGGGCAATTTCAAAAAGGGCTAGGTGTGGCTTTTGAAAAAAAGATAATTATGCTTGCACCAATAGATAAAGTTTTGCAAACATACCCCAATGCAGAGTATATACAAGCAGAGCCTAAGAGTGTTTTATATGCAGGATTTATTAATACGCATGTACACTTAGAGTTCTCTTCTAATGCAACAACGCTTCAATATGGCTCTTTTTTGCCATGGCTTTATTCTGTAATAGACAATAGAGATGCACTTATGAATGCTTGTGATACGCAGATGATAAGTGATGCATGTCAAGAGATGCTTCAGAGTGGCGTTACAACATTTGGAGCTATTAGTAGTTTAGGACTTGAGCTTGAGGCGTGTATCAAAGCCCCACAGAGGGTACTCTTTTTTAATGAGCTTATAGGAAGCAATCCACAAAGCGTTGATGCTCTCTATCAAGACTTTTTACAACGGTTTCAAGCATCTTCTCAACACAAAAAAGATTTAGTCTTACCTGCTATAGCTATACACTCTCCTTATTCAGTCCACCCCATAGTTCTCAAAAAAGCGTTAGCACTTGCTAAAGAGCATCAGGTTGCAGTAAGTGCACACCTTTTGGAGAGTCAAGTAGAGAGAGAGTGGCTAGAGAGTTCTTCAGGAGAGTTCAAAGAGTTTTTTGGGAACTTTTTTAATCAGAGTAAATCTCTTACAACAGTAGATGAGTTTTTGTTGGCATTTGATGGATACCCCACACACTTTACACACTGTGTAGAAGCCAATGATACAGAACTCAAAAAACTTTCAAGCCAAGGACACTCTGTAGCTCATTGTCCTCGTTCTAATCGCCTCTTAGGGTGTGGAAGATTGGCTATAGAGAAGCTAGTAGCCAATGATTTGCCCTTTAGTGTAGCCACTGATGGGTTGAGTTCTAATTACTCTTTAAATCTCTTTGATGAACTTCGCTCTGCACTTATGTTGCATCATTTAGAAGATATTCATACATTAGCAAATATTTTGCTCACTAGTGTTACTGCAACAGCAGGAGAGATACTAGGCTTAAATATAGGCAAAATCAAAGAGGGGTATGAGGCTGATTTGGCACTTATTACACTTCCTCAAAAACCAACACGACAGAGTGATATAGCTCTATGGACTATACTCCATACAGAAAAAGTAAGCCAACTTTATATTCAAGGAGAACGGCATGTTTAAAGCAATAAGTAATGTAATCAAATGGATAGGTCAGCACTTTATGGGAATGATTTTTCTTTTGATACTTTTTTTGGTATTTTCACCAAATCCAACCACCCCAACTAACCCATCAAACCTTCAAGAGATTAAACTCTCAGGAGTGATTATGGATAGTGACGCAGTGGTCAAGCAGATAGAAGAGGCACAAAAAGATATTAATATCAAAGGAGTACTCCTTACCGTTAACTCACCAGGAGGAGCAGTCCCACCGTCTATAGAAATATCGTATGCTATTAAAGAGCTTAAAAAGCATAAGCCAGTGATTGCGTATGCAAGTGGTATTATGGCAAGTGGGAGCTATTATAGTTCTATCTATGCAAATAAAATCATAGCTAACCCAGGTTCTATTGTGGGGTCTATTGGTGTGATTATGGAGAGTATGAATCTTAAAGAGTTATTAGATACTATTGGTGTAAAACCTCAAATAGTTAAACAAGGTTTGTATAAACAAGCAGGAACACCTATGCGTGAGTGGACTACAGAAGAGAGAAATGAACTAGAACAGCTTACCCTTGATACCTATACACTGTTTGTCAAAGATGTAGCAACGGCTAGAGATCTTGATATTAATAATTCTAAGGTGTATGCTGATGCACATATATTCTCTGCACATCGAGCCTTAAGTGTAGGATTAATAGATGAGGTCGGTATTAAATCTACAGCCAAAAAAGAGTTGATAGAGTTAGCCAAGATAGATAAACCTATATGGAAAACAAAAGATAAATTCCAATCATTTGTAGATCAATTTGAAAATAAAGCATTTAGTTACATAGGAGCTTCACTTTATAGTCTCAAATCTATTCTTTAGCCTAAGTAATTTATATTTTTTAACACTTATTTAATAAATTTTGGTTATGATTAATTTTAACTAAAATTTCTAAAAGGGGTATATCAAAATGGAAAAAGAGATAGTATTAAAACAGTTACGAGCAGCTAAAGCTGCACATATTAATTGGGTTCAAAAAGCAAAACTTTTGATAGAGGGAATTGAGATAGATAAAAGTGCTATTCCTGTTAACTCTACAGAGTGTAAATTTGGTGAGTGGTTTTATAGCGATGCACAAAAACTTAATGGTCTAAGAAACAATAGTCTTGATTGTATGGAAAATATAGAACTCTACCATGCACGACTGCATGACTCGTATCTTAAAATTTTTAAGCTCTATTATCTTGTTGAAAATAAAGGCTTTTTTTCTAAACTTTTTACTGGTAAGAAAAAAGTAACACAAGAGACTACACAGTTGGGTCGAGAGTATTTTGAAGAGTTAGACTATATCTCCAAAGACCTTTTAGCTGAGATTGCAAGACTAGAGAGAAGAGTTATAGCAATTAGTGATGAAGAGGTAGCTAAGCTCTAGCTTGTTACTTTAGTCATTTTTATTTTGCAAAGCAACAATTTTAGAAATCATAGAAGGAGTTAGGCTAAGATATCGGGCTATATCAGCTTGACTATATCCATCCTCTATGGCTTGCATTACGGCATTATCTCTTGATACTTTGTCGTGACTATGGTAAAAATGTTCTTTAAGAGTATTTTTTTTCTCTTGAGTAACTATAAAATTCTTTTTATTAATCTTCTTTTTTTGTTCTATTCTTAATAGTTGTAACTCTTTTTGGCTTAGAGGCATAGTTAATAAAGCTTTTACTCCATCATTTTGTATCTCTTTTTTGAGTTTAGAGGATCTTGCACAAGAGATTATTTTTTGCTCTTTATTTATAAGTGTAGCCAAAAGGGTAAAAGGGTATTCTCCTATTTTTTGTGTAACCTTATCATCTATAGGTTTATGTTCAATATATCGGAAAATATCATAAAGATATTTTTCATCAATAATAAACCAAGACTTATATCTTCCCTGCCACAAATGACCATTCCGATCATATTTTCTATTAAAGTATATAGCGTAGTTAGAGCTAACCTGCCTCATAAATATAGGTAAGTTCTCATCTTTTGTCTCTACTACAAGATGATAATAGTCTCCTAATAGACAATAGTCATGGACTTTAACTTTATATATTTTACAAGCTTTACATAGTATATCTAAAAACATTTTTTTATCATCATCACATCTATAAACATCTTCTTTAGCTACACCATAGTTAACAATATGGTGTAGACCTACAAGATTAAGTCTTGGTGGTCTTGGCATTATTCTCCTCCTGTATCTATAGTCATAAGTATAGCATAAAATGTTTATATATCAATATTCATCACCTGACCCTAATGAAAATTTTTTTCTGATTAAGCTACTATATAGAGTAAGGATTTTAACCCTTTACTCTATATAAACCAATGGTCTGTATATTCTTTATCTATCTCTATTTCCAACAACCCATATCCAGGGAGTGTTTGGATGATTTTATTATTTTCTATAATTTCAAAGTTTAGGGAAATTGCATTATCTCTAGTAAATAATTTATAGGGTAGGGCAAGCTGTATGCTTTTACCTACACTTATATAAGAACTTTTCGTATTTGTATCGAGGTTAAATATAAGTTTTTTTGTT
>JADGDQ010000084.1 GCA_016744805.1 Sulfurovaceae bacterium | reverse complement strand
TATTTTGCTATTTCAGTCTGCGTATAAGCATCTTCAACGGCATTGATTATGGCATCATTGCGTTGTTGTTTGGTTTTAGATTTATCAAAATGCTCTTCTAAAGTCTTAGCTTTTTCATATCTATAACCATACTCTGTTTTAATTGGTTTTTTATTTTGTCTTACTTCTAATTCTTTGAGTTCTTTTTTACTTAATCTCATCTCCAAATGCTCTTGTATCCCCTCATACTCTATTTAATTTTTTAATTTAGATAACAATCACAATTCATATCCTACTCCTCTATTTGCCAATATAGCTTATAAATAATTAGTTTTATTAATTAATTATCTTTTTATTTAATTATAGTTATGATTAAATAATTACAAAGGAGATAAGATGATACCAGAACAAATAAAAAATTCAGAGAGTAAAAATATCTATCTTGTAGGTGGCATACTTTCGCTCTTTGTAGTCTTTATGGTTGCATCGGTGATGATGGTAGTAAGTCAAGTGAGTCAAGGCTCAAGTGCTGATATGCTTAGAAAAAGATTAGCAGAACAAAAACAAGAAGAGATGAAGCTCAAAAACAGTGAGTCAAAAACAGCTTCTTATATCTTAGGGTGTAGTGATAGTGGGGGAAATTGTTAGTCCTCACAACACCCTACAAAAAAATAAGTCATCTAACAATCATAATTTATATCTTACTCCTCTTGATTACAGTAAGTACCGCCTATCTTCTTTGTTTAGTACTATAGCTTATGAATAATTCGTTGTAGTTATTACCTTATTCCTTAGCTCTTAACTTTTTAACTTTGTCTCAATTTATATATTCAAGATATAATTACTCAAATATTAATGCCTTTTTCTCTTGTAGTAGGCTTTTAAAGGATAATAAATGCAAGTAACCAAAGGTATACTATTTTTAGTTTTTAGTTTCTCGGCACTCTTTGCACAGAGTTTTTATACACTCACAGGTGTCAAAAGTTATGACCCTATGGTTGTGAATATGAGTAAAAGTGTTGATAAAAAATATAATGCAGAACTCAATGTATTAATGCAAGAGCTTTCACAAAGACTAAAAATTGATACATCTAGATATGATTCGCGTGTATTAGTAGTGGTTTTAAGTGATTTTTCTGTGGGTGATACTGTAGCTTTGAAAGTAGGATTAGAGTTAGGAGAATATGTTACACGCTCTCAGAGTAAAGAGACAGTATTTGCTCTGACTTATTCAGATACACAAATGTTTAAACCAAAAGATTTAGAAGAAGATTTAATAGATACTGTAGAAGATATGTTAGAGAAGTTTGCTTTGCAGTATGAAGATGATAATCAAAAAGTATCTCAATCTAAAGAGGTTTTTTCTCACGAAGATTTTGCTGGAAAAATGGGTTATGAAAAAGAGTATGCAACTGCTCTACTCAAAGCCCAAAAAGCAAATAAACCTCTTTTTATATTTATGACAACAAATTACTGCCCTTGGTGTCGTAAACTTGAAAAGCGTATACTAAGCAAAGCGGATATTCATGCAAAGATTAAAGAAAAATATGTACCTCTTATGCTAAATTTTGATACAAAAAAGTTTCCAAAGCAACTGCAAAAAAATGCTCTAACACCTACACTTTATATTATTGATAGTAAAACCCAAGAAGTCCAAAAAGCTTTTATTGGTTATATGAGTAATGAAGAATTTTTATACTATCTTAATAGCAAATAATTAGGATTAAAATGCTAGGTGGGAAAATCCCACCATTATATATTTGTTACTTTTTAATCTCTGCAACAATAACACCTCTTAGGCTATTTTCTTTGAAGTTCATAGCCTGATCTTTTGGATAGTTTTCTTTGATAAATTTAGAAATATTATCACTTACATTTTCTCCATGACATTTAAGACATACAGCTTTAGTGAGTAGGGGTTTATAAACTCTTGTGCTATTAGCATCTTCTACTACTTTAATAGGAGATTTAGGGTTAAAGCTTTTGGATTCTATTTGTGCTAGATACTCTTGCATTATTTTTTTATCTACAGCATCTGCACTATTATTAGGGTTTCTTGTTTGTAAAGAAGCTCTTCTTACTGTAGCATTTTTAGGTAGTTTAGCATTGACTTCTTTGGTTATTTGATCTGCATTTTTTGTACAAAAAGTTACTGCATCTAGCTCTTGTGAGCCTTTTTTCATATTAGAAAGTAGCTGAGTTTTAAGTTCACCACCAAGGAGCTTGATATAGCCTATCGCTTCTGTTTTTGTAGCATTTGTATCTGCGGAAGCAATAGTAGCTAAAAGAAGTGATGATAAAAGTAATGTTTTTAATTTCATAAATATTCCTTATGTTTTAAATAAGTTAACAGTATGCAATATGCTTGCTTAACTACTGCTGATACTCTTTAGAGACGGTATCTAAAGGTAGCTATTACTTCTGTGGGTTTACCTACTAAAGCAGAAATCTTTTGATGAAGTTCTTCTTTTTGGGCTTTGCTAAGTTTGTAATCTAAAATAATTTCACAACGAAGTTGTATACTATTATGGTGCATTTGATACTCTATTTGTTTGAGTTGAATATTTTGATTATTTAGAGTAAAACGGTGCTGAGTTAAGGTTTTTTTGAGTTCTATATTTTTTTTCATTACATCAAAAGATTGATAAAGAGGCAAGGTAATAAGTACTGTAGCTACTAACCATAAGATAATACCTCTTTTAGCTACTACTATAGGTGCGTACCCCAAGAGAAAAAATGTCATAGCCCCAGCCATTACTATTCCTATCAGGTTGGTACTAAAAAGTAAAAAAGCATTTGTGAACATTGCCATATTACCCCATCCAATTCCAATACCAGAAACGGCCAACGGAGGTATAAGAGCCACCGCAATAGCTACCCCAGCCAAAGAAGCTGTGATACTTTCATCATTTTTTGCATAAGCTGCTGCTACCCCAGAGGCAATTGCTACTAACATATCCAAAATAGTAGGTGAGAGCCGTGCCATCATCTCTATGCTCTTTTGATGAATGGGTGTAAGGTAGGCTATAGACATTGCTACAATAAGTGAAATAGCTATACCTATGGCTATAGTTTTACTTCCATTATAGATAAGTGATTTATCTTGTCGTAAAACTCCCATACTCAAACTCACAATAGGTTGCATAAGAGGAGCTAATATCATAGCCCCAATAATAACCGAACTAGAGTTAATAAATAACCCTAAAGTTGCAATAATAGTAGCAAGTACCAAAAGGGTTACAAAGGTTATACTTAAAGTACTCTCTTTACGAAGCATAGAAAAAAGTGTAGAGTATTGTTCTTTAGATGCATGTGCAACCAAAGGTAAACCCTTTTGCAAATATTTCATCTGTTCTTCATCTCTAGGGATATTATCTAATTTAATATTATTTCGATCACTTTTATTAGAGAGTTGATTGTTCCAAAAATTCTCTCCTACACTCAAAGAGAGAGCCTTCTCTTGGGTTTGAAGAGTGATTGGTGTTTGTATAGTTTTTGTATCATCAATAACAACTTTACTTGCTACTTCTGATTGGATATTGATTGTACTACTTTTGATATATCCACATGATGAAGGAATTTTTTCTTCATTTTTTCCAAAAAAGAGTTTTAGTGGTGAGAGAACAAAGTATTGCCATAAAGATTTTGGTGCCAAAACTAAAAGAAGACTTTGTCCATCTATAGCACTTAAATGTTTTTTGAGTAATCTTGAAATCCAACTATGATTATGATAGCCTAATCCTATCATCCCTACACAAGAGAGTTTAATCTCTTTTTCTTTATTGGTAGTGATAGTAAATTTATTATGCTCCAAAAGACTTTTTTTACGCAGAGTAGATGCAAAAAGTTTTAACCGCTTTATAAAGGAGTACTTTGCATAATGAAATTCATACTCTTTAATCAATGAAGCATCTCCTATACGAATATCATTGAGTACTAAAATATCATTACAATAGAGTAAATCTATTTTTTTCTTACTAGGTTTTAATGCTAACTCTATGGCTTGGTGTGGGTCTTTGGGTAGATCTAGCATTTTGACAATACGGTTTTGTGTGGGTAAAGGGACAATACCTAAAGAGATATTATATTCTCTTGCTACCTTAATAACTATTTTAATCTCTGCTAATGAACCACTTACTACAATATGGGCAATAGAATCATAGTCCAAAGCAGGAAATACATCCTCATCAGAAAAAGCTTGGTAGTGTATAGTTGTGCTTCTTGGAGTATCCATAAATTGCTTAACCCAAGAGCTGTATTCTTTTGTATATAAATAGTAAATTACTTTGCTCATTAGTCTATCCTTTGTAAAAATAATAGCTAATTTATCTTATATCCTACCCCCCATACAGGAGTAAAATAGTTTTTATCTCCAGAGGAATCTATCTTTTTTTTGAGTCTATTAATAGCGACATTAATGGTTTTATCATGAAAGTCAGAACCTACATGACCCCAAACTTCATCACGAAGATACTCTCTTTCTAGGGCTAAGTTTGGACTCTTAATAAAGGTATAGAGTAGTTTAAATTCAAGGTTTGTTAGATCTATATTATTAGAGTCTACTTTAACCTCTTTTGTATCAAGGTTAAGTTGTATATCTCTAAATTTAACTTTTTTTGCCTCTTTGACACCACTTCTTTTAAGCAGAGCCTTCACACGCAAGATAAGCTCTTTATATTTGAAAGGTTTGGTCATATAGTCATCACCACCTCGTTCAAATCCCTCTTCTAACTCATCATCATTATCTTTTGCTGTTAAAAATATTACAGGTATATCGTAGCCCTGTTCTCTTAGGTATGATATAAAAACACTCCCCTCCATCCCCGAAAGGTTACGGTCTACAATCATCAAATCAGGAGACTCTTCTTCTATAAATTGCTCTACATTATGGGTAGAAACAAACCCTGTCACACTATACCCCTCTTTGCTAAGATGGTACTCTGTAAGTTCTAATATATCTTCTTCATCTTCGATAACAACTATCTCTATATCTTGGTTTTCCATAGATTTTACCTTAGTCAACTTTAAGCAAATATTTTTTTCATAGTAGTAAAAAAGAGTTTAAATATGCCTTTGTTACCAATAAGCTTATTAATATATTCATCATAACTCATACCTTTGTTTTCTAAAAATCCCATAAGATATTTTTGGGATTCTTCCATACCACTAGCTTCTTCTATCTCATTTAATTTTGTATACAAAGATGTTATCTCTTTGACTACAGGAGTAGATGCTCCTTGTCTAAATGCTGTATATCCAACTATCTCATTACTAAGTTTATCTTTTTTGATTTCAAATTCAGTAGTAACCCAATAATATCTTCCATCTTTTGCACGATTTTTAATAACTGCTATCATACCTTGACTTGATTGAATACGACTCCATAGA
>JADGDQ010000036.1 GCA_016744805.1 Sulfurovaceae bacterium | reverse complement strand
TGAAAAACAACTAAAATATACTTATTTTCCCTATTTTGATAATATTTTATTGTATAAAGCCCCTATAATAGGGCTTTCAGATAGGCTGAGTAGTTACAATTTTTAAATAAAAACATTAAATAATTTAATAATTTAAATACAGGAATCAGGTGATGCTAATGCTATTTATATATTAGTAACTTAAAGTAACAATCCAACACTCTATAATCTAGGACGAGTCACACACATCACAGATGCAAGTGGAGAGAGACTATTTGAGTATGGAAAGCTAGGAGGCTGACTCTATTTGCCAACTCAGTAGTGTTATTTTCTCTTGTTCCACAATTGCATAAAATCTACGATAGTTTATATTTTATGCAAATGCAGAATCTTGAATTTCCTCACAATTATGGGTATTGGGGATAGATAAAGATACAATATTACTATTTTTATCGCAATGTATCTTGTGTGGTCTTATTTTGTGATTAAGAGAATCTTTCTTATAGATACACCTTAGATGTCTATATTGTGCATAAGAAATAATATCTTTTTCAACTAAAGTTTCAAGCTTTTTGAAGAAGGTTGTAGTGGCTCTCACTTCCAATATATGATTCTCCTATTTTTAAAGACATATCAAATGAGACATTGACTAATTCAGAGTATAAATTCTCCAAAGCATTTTGAAGTTTATCGCATATAAACTCTGGTAGTTTTTTATACTCCTCATTATCTAAGAGATTTTCAATATTATCTTTTTTTTCTTCAAAGTAATAAAAAAATGAATTTAATATTTTTTCATCTACTATAGGGTCATTAATATAATAACACTCCAACATATCTCTAAATGATATTACTTCTGCCGTGGCACTATAGATATTACTTAATAGTATAAATGTTCTTGTCTCAATCTCTTTTAAAAGAAGCTCTTCGTGATAAGAAGAGATAGCTTTTTTAATACTTTTTGTGACAGAATTAAAAAGTTCATTTGCTATATTCTGTTGCTCATATAGATAGATGTTATTTGTTATATTCATAATATAGTAACTCCTTACCTTAGGCTTATAAATTATTATAGCATATTTTACTATACTCAATGATATGCTAATAAAAAATGCTCTTTATTTATCTATTTCAAACTCTTCCGACACCCCTACCGTGAATGGCTTAAATTTGTATTTAGCTCTTTTTTAACAAAAAATAACAATTAAAAGGATAAAATATTATTATGACATACACAAACAAAGAAAAATTTCTTATATTTACAAAACTTATGCTATTTTTGGGTATACCTGTACTCTATTATCTCTTTGATTATCCACCTAATACGCTGATGGATATTACTTGGGTTATATCATTTGCTATGCTTAGTAAAGATGTGCTTCTCAAAATACTTTTAAAGCGAAAATATTGTGATATAGATGAGAAGCCTAGCCAATGATAGGATGATTATCGTCTTCTACTTTTTGTAAGATAGAAAGTTTTGGACTTTGTCATGCCATTGTGAGAATTTCTACTTACACTTACTTCTAGTGTAGATACGCCTCTATTAGCCCTAGTTTCTCTAATTGTGACTACTTTATTCCCTCTATCTAATCGTAGAACTATTTGATTGTTTGATACTCTTATTCTTTGTTTGCCTAAACTACATTCACCAGTACTACAACTCTTCCATGCTTCTACCAATAGTTCTCTATTTAAGCTACTGATATTTATTTGAGTAATACCTCTAGCTCCTCTGTCTTGATTAATCCATTTGCCTAAATATTTTTTATTTGGATCCATATATTTTCTAAGATTTACTATATTTACTTTATTATCTCTGCCATTTCCACGAAGATATTTAATAGTTGCACGCATTTTGTGATTTTGTATCTTTTCGAGTACCACTACTTTGTATCCAGATCTATGACCTTTCCAAGTTGCCAAAAGACCATTGGCGGTACGCGTATATGTAGTCCGTCCCCAAGCCTGTCTTCCATTTTTATTTGAGCTAAATACCTCTATAAATCCATTGTTAGTAACCACAATTTTTTTGACACCTTGTGCATTATGGTTTTCATTGAGCCAAACTGTATTATTTTCAAATGCATAAGCACTTATCGAAAACAGAGCCATTATAAGCGATAGTCTAAAGAATTTTTTCATTGATATAACCTTTATGATTTTGAAAAATTATATCATAAATGAAATACCGTTATTATAAATTAAATAAGTTAGATTTCTAATACCAATTTTACAGGACAATGGTCACTTCCCATAACACTATCGAGTATATCTGCATCTATTATCTTCTCTTTAAGGTCTTGGGAAACAAAGAAGTAATCAATACGCCAACCTACATTTCTAGCTCTTGCACCTGCTCTGTATGACCACCAGCTATATCGGTCTCTCTCCTCACCTTTGATATAACGAAAAGTATCAATATACCCTGCATCTATAAGCTTGTCCATCCATTCTCGTTCCATAGGCAAAAAACCCGAAGTCTTTTCATTGGCTTTGGGTCTGGCTAGGTCTATGGGAGTATGAGCGGTATTTACATCTCCACATACTATTATAGATTTTCCCTCATCACGCAAAGCATTAATATGAGTAAAAAATCTATCGTAGAACTCCATTTTATATTGCAATCTCTCTTCATTGCGTTGCCCATTTGGAAAATAGACATTAAAATAGGCGATATTATCAAAATGATACTCATTAATACGACCTTCAGAAAGTATATCTACACTCTCACAACTACTATGATACACAGCATCTCTATCTGTATAAAGTGCCACTCCTGACTGCCCTTTTTTGATAGAAGAGTTAATAATACTGTGTTTATACTCTTTCTCAAAAATAGTTGCTGGTATCTGCTCTGCTTCAGCTTTGATCTCTTGCAGACCCAAAAAGTCTACTCCCTCTTCATCTATCCATTGCAACGCCTCTTTTTTTTCAACAGCACGGATACCATTAACATTCCACGAGATAAATGTAAGTTTCTTCATTATGACTCCTGATATAATTTGATGCAATCATAACTAAAAAGGCTAAAAATGGCACAAGAAGACAAAGAACGATGGAACAAAAAATACCAAAATAATCCTATCCCAAATACACCTATCAAACTACTCACCGAGTATTCACACTTAGCTAGCAAAGGTAAAGCTTTGGATATAGCTTGTGGTATGGGACGGCATAGTAAATATTTAGCTTCACAGGGCTTTGAGGTAGATGCACTTGATATAAGTTCTCTAGCTATAGATTCTCTTAAAAATATTCCAAATATTACAGCTATAGAAGTAGATTTTGATAGTTATAAACTTTCTACAAACTCTTATGCTCTTGTTTTCTGTTCTTATTTTCTTAAAAGAGAGCTATTTCCACAGATACTAGAGGCAATGCAAGAAAATGCCATACTTATCTATGAAACATTTATCTATCATCCTGATAATGATAAAGCACCATCAAATCGTTCATTTTTACTAGAACAAGAAGAATTAAAAGAAGCATTTAAAAGCTGTGAGATTATATATCATAGTGAATATTGGTCTACAGATACTAAAGGAGACAAGAGGAGAAAAGCATCTTTGGTAGCCAAAAAAAGATATATTAATAACTCCACTTCCAGTTAAAAAAGTAACTACTCCCAAAAGCTCCAAACTCACTCTGCTGTGAGCCATCGTTGAGCATAGCACTAAGGCTTACTATATGGTTATCATTGAGAGTATAGGTGAGAGAAGGCACAACAAAACGGCTTCTCTCATCTGCAAAACTCTCAATATACATCACAGAGCCACTCCAAGCCAAATCAAAACTATAGCTTAGAGAGCTTCCTAGATAAAAATGCGATTGTACTAGGTTGCTCACTATATCATCTTTGATATTTGCTAAAATCTCCTCATAGCTAAAGAGCTCTGAGCTATAGTAGCCCTCAACAGTCCAAGTCAAGCCATTTTGGAATCCATAATCAAAACCTAAAATAGCTTGATAAAATTCACTATCAAGTGACTTACTCACATAGTAGCCACCCTCACTCCGCCACTCTGCCCCAGTATCAAAGAAATTCCCTTCTGCTTCATAACCATACATCTCTATTGTATCACTATAAATAAAGTTCAGAGCAAAATCAGCAAAATCCAAAAATGCCTTATAGCTCAAAGCATACTTATAACTCTTATCCTCTTTTATAGAGACTACTACTCGCATACTGCTTAGGTCTGAAGGAGCATAAGCATAGTTCAATGCCAACACGCCAAAAACCTCATCAGGCTCTAGGGCAAAAGAGTTTTTTGGGTTATATAAATCCGTTGGTGTCCATATACGCCCTACTCCCATAGTGATTTTTTGTATCCCTAGAGTAGTTGTATGTCTACCCTCTTGGTATCCTGCGTAGAGTCTATGAAGCTTTGCATAAGCTACCCCCTTATCATAGCTCTGAAAGTTCGTCCGCGTCTCAAAGGGTATATCAGGTTTGAGTAGTTCTATATATGTGAAATTGGGACTCTCTGTAAACTCTAACCCAAAATAGTTGACTATATCGCCAATAGCTGTAATATAGTAGTTCCCACTGCTTAGAGTATCTTTGACCCTAAGACGGTTATAGTTATAGAGATAGCTCGTATCATCACTATCTGTAGGCAAGGCACTGGCTTGGTCTAGTGTAAAGTTACTATTTTCTATCGTAAATTTATGTGCAACCGCCCAAGCAGAGAGGCTCAACAAAATAAATAATAGACTACTGCGAAACCACATGACCATCACGCAATATAATCTGTCTCCTAGAGAGTTCTACCACATAATCATCATGCGAAGCAAACACTATAGTAGTCTTCTCTATCTCATTGAGACTCTTCATCATCCGCATTAGGTGTTCAGAGTTTTTGGAGTCTAAATTAGCAGTAGGCTCATCCGCCAACACAAGAGCAGGTTTAACAGCTACCGCACGAGCTACCGCGACCCTCTGCTGTTGTCCACCACTTAACTGTAAAGGCATAGCTTTCAGACGATTATCTATCTCTAATATCCCTGCTACCTCTTTGACTCTCTGGGCTATCACATCCTCCCCAAAGCCTCTCAAACGCATAATAAACCCTATATTCTCCTCTACACTCAAAACAGGCAAAAGATTATACGCCTGAAAAACAAAACCAATCTTCTCTAACCTAAGAGCAGAGCGTTGCTCCTCATCTAGCGTAGTAATATCCTCTGAGTCTATCACTATCTCCCCACTATCCACCCTATCCAACACCCCTATAGCATTGAGCAAAGTAGTCTTACCACAGCCAGAAGTCCCCGTAATCACAGAAAACTCCCCATCCTCAATATCCAAAGAGATAGAATCTAAAGCATGTACCTCTTTGTCTGTATCTCTATGAAAATATTTATGAACTTGTTTTAGTTGTATCATTTTCTACCCTCCCTCTATAACCTCTATAGGATTCAACTTTTTAAGTCTACGAATAGGCAGTATTACAGAGAGTAAAGATGCTATGATAATGGCTATAAGCGTTGTACTAAAGTAGCTACTCTTGATAGTTGCGTAGAGAGTACTTGCCATTCCAAACTCCTCTAAACCATCAGAAAAAGCACTGAGGTCTAAACCGTAACTTTGCATAGTGAGCAGAACTATACCACCCAAAATAGCCCCTATGATATAGCCACCTAAGCCTAAAATTAATGCTTCTATGATTACTTGCAAACGCATATTTTTATAGGGTTGTCCTATGGCTAGGAGTATGCCAAACTCTCGTAACCGCTCTAGTATAGAGACTAGCATTACTCCCATAATCCCTATTAGCACCACCAACATCACGATAAAAAAACTGATGCCATTAAAGACCTTCATCATCTCTTGCATCTGTTCTAGTGCAGGATAAAGCTCTAGCCAACTGTAGATATCTTTATGGGGTATCAGCGTAACTATCTTCTCTTTTATCTGTGCTAAGTTGGCTTTTGGGTCTATGCGTAGAGCTATTTGGGTACTATCACCTAAATGCAACCCTGCAAACTCTTGGGCTTGTGGTAAAGAGACAAAAAGAGCCATATCATCTATGGCAGGGTTTGTAGTCTGCACGATGCCTTTGATACGCAAAGAGATAGAGGTCAAGTCACCCTCTATATTTTGGCTAGAGAAGACTACTCTACTGCCTACAGAGAGTTTCATAGTTTTGGCTAACTTCTTGCCTATAAGTGCATAGTTCTTTTGGGTATTCCAACTACCATCTATAATAAACTTCTCAAAATCACCAAATTTTTGCTCTTCTATCTTATCTATCCCTATAAGCTTTGCCATAGAGGATTTGCGTGCGGTAGAGAGGAGTCCTGTAACTTTGACGCGTTGGCTTATAGCTCTAATCTGCTGGACTTTAGAGAGTTTTTGGATGATATCGGGGGTGTCTTGGATATGGTATTTGAGACTTTGGTGGAGTCTATGTGATGGAGCATAGATGGAGACCTCTCCGCTATCACTTCTAAGTGTGTTATCTATCATATTGTTTGTCATACCATCATAGAGTCCTTGGATCCCTAGCATCACGCTCATACTCACACCTATCATCAGAACCACGAGTAGCGTACGGGCTTTGCGTCTCCATACATTGAGCCAAGCTAGCTTGAAGATGAGTCTGTATTTGTTAGACATGACGCATAGCCTCCACTGGGGAGAATTGTCTCGTATAGTAGATAGGGTAGATGATAGCCAAAAAGTTGAGCAAGACGACTACAGCACCATTCCAACAGATAGTCCAGAGGTCAAAACGGGTCGGTACAGCATCTGAGACTATGCCATACTCCTTGTAGGTCTCTGCCATACCCTCTATGATGATAGGGTGTAGCTCAAAGTAGTAGGCGAGATAGCCACCTAGTACCATCCCTATGATAACACTAGTGAGTGCGAGAAGTGCCGTCTCCAAAAAGAGCAGAGCTGTCACATCACGAGACCGCAGACCCAAAGCACGCAAGAGACCTAGCTCTTTGATCCTTGTACTGACATTGATAAAACCATAGATCATCACCACAAAAAATATCACCACAAAAAAGAGTCCCAAAGAGATATATCCAAAGACACTATCTACCTCCATAGCCTGCACCATAGAGGCCATCAAAACTCTCCAAGAAGCCACCTCTATATCTTTAGGCATCTTACTCTCTATAGCAGTTACGATACTCTCTACATCCTCTATCTCCTCTACAGCTACTACGATATACGAAGCCATATCTTCGCTTAGCATCAGCTCATCAAAATAGCTCTTGTTGACAAAAGCACTCGAAGCATCAAACTCAAAGAGACCTGTTTTAAATATCCCTACTATCACAAAGTTATCTGCAGCAAAGGAGTAGTCTATAGCAGAACCCACCAAGGCGATCTCGTCTCCTATAGCTACTTTGAGTCGTAGGGCAAGCTCAGAGCCTATATAGATAGCGTTGCTATCACTCTCCTCTAGGTATCTACCTTGATGTAGAGCCTCTTTGAGTTTGGAGGTTTTGATCTCTTTATCTGGGGATATACCTGTCACCATAGAGCCTACAGAGTCCTCTTGGGTCGAGAGCAGAGCAAAAGACTCCAATCTAGCAGAGTAGGCACGCACACCCTCTACACTCTCTAGCTTCGACTCCACACTCTTTAGCCCCTCTAAGGTTGTATCGTAGGAAGGATCCTCTCTATACTCACTATGCATCACCTGTAGAGAGCCCGTATAGATATCCAGAGAGTTTTTGAGCATACTCTCATGGGAGCCATCCATAAACGCCACATAGACCACAAAGAGCAGCGTACTCAAGAGACTCAAGAAAAAGGTAGTAAGAGAACGCCCCTTATAAAAGATAATATTTTTTAGTGCCAAAGCAAACATAGAATCCCACCTAACGAGAGTATCGCTTGAGAGCTCGTTTGCTAAAGTAGCTGTTGTCTATACCTTGGTCAAACCTTGCATCTAAGATTTTTATAGTTGTTTTGTTGCCTCTTTTGCTCTTCTCAAAAGGCACTATCACCATCTTTGTAGTGACAAAGTGAGAGCCAAACTTCTTCACCTTGCTATAGCTCATCTTGCGTACCTTCAGACCATCATCATCATAAAATATATCTTCTACTTGTGTATAGTACTTGGTATCTATCTTGGAGATTATCTTGCCCCACACCACAGCTGCACTACTGCGAGGGATAAGCTCTAGGGTAACAATGCTCCCTCTCTTCTCTAGCACTCTCGCCTTGTAGTCATCGACTAGAGAACTCTGTTTGACCATATCATCATTGGTAAAATCCGTGCCCATCCAGCTTTGGAGCATCATAGAGGGTGGTATTTTTACTATTCGTTCTATCTTTGGTATATACTGCCACATCTGTTTATCAAGGTTGAGAAAGGTGATACCTCTATCACGAGAGGGTGAGAGTATCTTGGTAAAGTTTTTCTTTTTTCCTTTGCCCCAACTCTCTATAAGCATACTTCGAGAGTGCCTTTTGGTTTTGATTTGCATCTCTATCTTGGAATAGACATCCGTGCCTCTGAGGTTTTTTTCTAATTTTTTGATGATAGCTTGGGCATCATTTGCAAAAAGAATCGTAGTAAAAAGAGCCAGTGTAATCAGTAGTTTTTTCATATAAAACCCCTTTAGATATAAATATAAGCTATTCCTATTTTACTCCTTGAAGCTTAGGTTTATTAAGTATTATAAAATAATTATTCTATTTCTTCCACTATCTTTTGCTCTATAAAGTGCTTCATCTGCTCTTTTTATAGTATTTTCTATTGCCTCGTTTGGAATATATATACTACATCCCAAACTACAAGTAATATTTTTAACTCTCTTAAATAGATGTTTTTCTATAGCTTGGCGTAAATTTTCTAATACTAGAGCTAAAGCTTCTTGAGAGTGTATCTTAAAGATCATAATAAACTCTTCTCCACCCCATCGTATTAATATATCCTCTTTCCTTGAAAATCTATTTATTGTATCTACTAACTCTATTAAGACCTTATCTCCTATATCGTGTCCATAAGTATCATTAACTTTTTTAAAAAAATCTATATCCAACATACATAAAGCTAACTGATTTCCTGTCTTTGTATAGTCTATTTTTATTTGTTTAATATTTTGCTCAAAATATTCTCTATTATATGTGTTTGTTAGCGTATCATGCAAGGTCTTTTCGCGTAGTTTCATCTGCTCTATCATTGTAGCACTAATATCAGAAAAGGATAGAATATAAATATTATGTTCATAAATACTAATAGAGAGAGAAAAGGAGTGTAGTTGCAAATCTTCTCCCATCATAGCAACAATACTCTTGGATTTTGGAAGGAGTCTAATAGCCTGTACCCAATCCTTTGGATCTTCGAGCTTACCCAAATGAAAAAACCTATCATCTTCAATAAATTTTTCACAGACACATTTATACTCTACAAGAAACTCATTAAGGCTCTTTATATTAAAGAAGTCAAAAAACTTTTGATTTGCATAAGTTATTAATTCTCCACTACTTAATATAACAATATTCTCTTGTTCATCAAGAAGATGTTGGAGGTTCTCTTTTTGGAATGAAAGAGTATGCAACTGTCTAGAGACAATAACTATAAGAAAAAATATTAAAAATATAGCTGTAGAGAGTAAAATACAAAAAATTGTATACTTTCGATTTATATCTATAAGTTCGTTAAAGTTTGAATAGGCAACAATATAGGCTGAATGGATATTTTTGGTATTTTTAATATCTATAAAATGGATCATATATCCTATATGATCAAGAACTATAGGAAGACTAAAGCTTTGTTTTGTTTCTATTTTACTATTAATTATATCTGTATGAGTTCTGATATACTCTTCTAATTTTTTTACTGTAGGATTATTTTGCAACTTTTTAGTTACCAATGATATTTCAGGGTTTTCAATATAGTACTCTTGGGATATAATTGATTTAATAAAATAATCTTTATGCCAATCAAATACTTTATTGTATGATTCTCTTTTAGATAAAATAAGCTGATAGCCCAAACTAGGTAAAACATTATTCAACTCTTTTTCTATAGATTCAAATGCTATAGAGAACTCTACACTCCCTAAATGCTCCCCTTGATAGAGAATAGGAAAAACATAACGAAACCCTGGATATACTTTTCCGCCTTCAAAACCTGATATTTTCTCTTTTAGTATATTTGCAACTCTTATAGATTCCCTAATATCCATCAAAGAGTCTCCACTTCTATGGGGTTTATGAAACCGTAAAAGACTTTTACCCTCAGGTGTATGAAAATGAAATTGTCTTATATTAAGATTTCTCATTGTGTTATACTGTTTATATAATAGCCTATATATTTTTCCTCTAATCAAATTTTTTTCGCTTTGAGAGGCATATTTAAACTTCTTTAATAGTTCCATCACATCTTTATTTTCTAATAAATGATTCATATCTTTTTGAGCAGATATTTTATATGTATTCAGTATTGAAATATATGATATTTTTATCATTTGTAGCGATTTATTAGTAAAACGCATAACATCATTTCTTTTGGATTTATGTAAAAACTCATATACTATATAAGCTAGAACAAACAGTAAAAAAGCTGATAGTATAAATTGTTTTTTCATCACATATTTCCATAAAAAGGAATAGTACTAAAGTCAACTTTTAACTGTTCATACTCTTTAGGAGATGGCTTTACCATGCCCCTAGATGTTATACCTCCCCAAAGTTTATAAGTACTATACGGAATAGCCAAAAGTGTCTTTTGTAGCTGATTAATTTGTTCAGGAGAGAGGGTTTTTGTATTTACAACTAATGAAAAACCAGGAAGAGCATTACTTTTGGCAATAACCTCCATACCCAAACTCTCATACTGCTTGGCAATAGTATCTTTTGCTCCTGCAATATCAAACTCTCCTTCTAGTGTCTTGATAAGAGCATTTGTATGAGACATTGTATATTTATATCCTTGTTGAGATATATTAATATCCAAACTATTTTTCAAAAGTATATTACTCATATAATATCCACAAGTCGAGAGTGGCTGTGTAAGTGCTATTTTGATAGTTTGCGATCTATCTATAGTATCTTCTTTAAATTTAGATAAAACACACTGATAATTACTTTTTCCATTTGCTTGTTTAAAGGTAACTATAGGCATGGCATGTTTGCAACTATTTTTTAAATATATATAAGGAAGTGGACCCAAATAAGCAATATCTATTGAGCTATTTTTAAAACCTTTGATAATATCTGCATAATCTTGCTTATAGATATATTTTACATTTATCTGTAAATTCTTTTTGAGATAGCTATTTAGAGGAAGAAACTCTTCAATATTCTGTACACCTTTATTAAGAGGTAAAGGTGCAAAATAGAGAGTATCTTTTGCTTGAAGGGTATAAAGAGATACTGCTACTATAAATAAATAAATTCTTTTCATGCTATCTATTCTATCAAAAACTGCGTTAATAGTAAATAGTGTAAATAACAAAAAAAGGTGATAAGTTTAACTAATTAGTGATAAAAGTGTTGGTAATCTTTGGTTCTTGACCACTCACCACCCCATCTCCAACCATATTTTTTAAATATTTGTGTTGCTCTATCAGATTTAAGTAAAAGTGCATTATCAGCAGGATCAGTTGGATTAAGATGTACTCTATTGCGATATTTGAGTGATAATTTATGGGATATGTGTCCTTTGGAAGAGATATAAGGATTTTGAATAGGATTTATATCAATAGCTTTCCCATAGGCATGCTTTGACCACTTTTTACTATTTGTAGCTCTTCTACAATTTAATGCCGAAGTGTTACCAGCTTCTATAGATTGCCAATCATTTCCTTGATAATCACTTACTAGTTTCATAGAATAAATAGGATATTTTATTGCATATAATTTGGCAAATATTTGAACAACTTCTTTGCTCACATCTTTATGTACAATCATTTCACCCATACGATGATTTCCAGAAAAATCTCTGTACGCTAGATGTAAATATCGTAAATCAGCCAAACCAATAGGACAAGATCTCTTCCAAGAGTTCCCCTTTTTCATTCGTTTTTCTATCTGAGGTGAGATCTTTTGAATCTTATACTCGTATCCAAATAAAAAAAGTGTTGTTAAAAGAATTATAGTTAAAAGTCGTTTCATACACAAATTATACCACCATATAGATAATAAATGATTTTAGCTAGTTTTAGTTTTTTGATTATACTGCTTCTCTAGGATAAATAACAACTCCAAAATAAATAGTAAGACTACCATATAATAAAAAGTCAAATTATGCCGTATAAACTCAAAAAAACCATCCCCTATCATATTAGTAGCAAAAATAAAAGGAAGTATAAAAGTTAAAGAGAGTATAGCTCGGTCTATACCATTATTTTCTACCTTCCTATAGATAAGTATATAAAGTGATAAAACTAGAGCAATAGCATAGATAAAAAGATAAAAATTTCCTATATAAATCCCTAGAGGCGTATCTATTACTACTTGTTTCTTTGATTGTTCTTTTGTAAGATTACCTATATAACTAGGTTGTGCAGAGTTTTTAAAAAGATACTTTATACCATAAGCTATATTTGATACTAGAAGTGCAGGATTTTGAAGATAGAGCATAATAATAGTACTATGATTTACTCTATCAAAAAATATTTTGCCATCTTTACTCTTTTGATGTTTTAGCTTATCACCATAATTTGGCCAATACCCATGTCCTACAAATTCCATATAATTATTAGGAGCTAAAGAGAGTGAATGAAATATCTCTTCTGCTTCTTTAGGAGTACTATTTTTGAGCAATCCATAAAAAAAACTATTATAAATATTAGGCACTCTACTCTCTTGTGCCGCTTTTGGTAAAAAAGCAAAAAATAGTATAGATAAAAATAGTGTAATAGCCATAATTTTTTTACCTATTCTTTGATAATAGAGATATGCTAGAAATGGGAGTAAAAGCAAAAAAGTTATATTTTGTACTTTTGATAGAGATAGTAGTAGTAACATAAACACAACTATAAGAGGAGAAATATCTTTTTTAAGAAGCACTACAACAAAAGCTAAAGAGGTAATAATAGAGAGGCTCTCTTGAAAAAATGAATTAAAATAGGCTGTAAAAAGTGTATCTGTCAAGAGATATATACTTATAGCTATAAAAAGTAATTTTAAAAAATATGGAATATCTAAAGAGGCAAGAGCATATCGAATAAAAAGATAAAAAACAAAAGTGTAGAGTAAAATATAGAGTATACTCAAAAAGAAAATATTATAATACTCTCTAGTACTAAAAATACTATTAAGAGCCTTTGAGATAATAATAAAAAGCTGTGTTAAGGTTTGGGGGTCAACACTATCTTGTGTTAAAAAATACTCTATTCGTAAATAGTTAAAAAGTATATCTGACTGCTCTAGGTGAGGGATATGTTCTATACCTACTCCTTGCATAACCTTAACAAAGTCACCATTATCTGCCATTCCTAGAGGATTTATTAAAATTAATATACTTATAAGAAATATAAAAAAAAGAAGTGCTGCCCCTTTGTAAAGATTTAAGGAGTACCATTTATCTGATATATTAGACATATTTCATTGATGCTCTAATAATATTACTTAGTCTTTCTCCTAAAAGTGAATACTTATGAGTATCTCTCCATCTTTGTGCATCTTCTTGTATTTTTTTACTCTTTTGTGTCTCATTTTGTAGTTCTTCTATAATATGAGCTATGCTATCAGCCATCTCTTGTGGACTACAGCCAGAAAATCTAAATACTATATCACTCACATCATCAAATATCTTCAAGGGTGTAACAGCTACAGGTCTATTAGCTGCCAACCCATAGCGAACTGCTCCACTTGCAGACTCTCCTGTATTTTGATAAGCAAAGAGGATAAGATCACTTGATGCAAGATGCTCCAAAGACTCCTGATCTGATAAAAATTCTGTAATTAATTCTACTTGTTCTGACAATCTATATTCAACTATTTTCTCTTTTGCCTTTAAAATAAGTTCTGTAGATTGAGGTACAGGGTATTGAGAATTTATCATTTTAAATTTAATATTTAAGCCTCTTGAAACAAGAATATATACAGATTCTATCAACTCTAAAAGTCCCTTATGCGGTAAAAAGAAACCATAGCTTGCAAGAGTAAAACTATCATTATTTGTTGTGATACTAGCATCAAAATCTAGTATCCCATGAGGAAAGAGAGCTACATTTTCTACCAAGCCATACGATTTTAGTCTATTAAGATCATTAGGACTATGTACAAGTAGTCGTGTTGTTTGACTAAGCTCAGGAATAAGCATACTAAGCTTTTTATGGGGAGTAATTGTCGCATCTGTAGTAGCATGCATTATTATAATTATTGTATACCCTTGTTCTGAAGCTCTCTTTAAAAATTGTTTAAAATTATTAAAATCAAAAAAACTATAATTAAATTGTATCACTAAAACATCTAAATTTAATCTATCAATAGTAGCTTCTAACTCTTGAATATTACCACCATCTCCACTCTCCCAGCATCTATGGACATTTTCTTCATCATCTGCTGTAAATTCTTTTGTATGAGATGCTAGTGTTTCTACTTTTACTGAAAGATTATCTATAAGATGTTTAGAATATGTAGCAATACCACACTTACTATTCCAGCTACTTATCCAGCCTATTTTTGGTATATTATTACTTCCCAAAAGTGCTAGATTTTTGGATGCATCTACTAGCCGTTGAGCTACTTTATTCCATGTAAATTCTTTGAGCAGTTTTTCTTTTGCTACTTGGGATTTTTGCACTCTTTTTTCTTCTGGTAAATCATATACCTCTTTCATTAGCGTTGCTAGATGTGTAGCAGATGGCTCTGCCCACACAGAATCAAAAAGTTCAAAGTGTGTCTTTGCTAGAGTAAATTTATAATCAATAAGCCAAGCTGTCTCCTCATTACAAAAATCTAACTGTCCACCCCATCCTGTAGTAATAACAGGTAACCCAGAGAGCATCGCCTCTGCAAAAGGTAAACCAAATCCCTCGGCTCTACTTGGACCTACCAAAGCATCACACTGTAGATAGAGTGCTTTTAGCTCTTGATTACTTATATCCTCTTCTATAATAACTACATGAGGGAAGTTCTCTTTTTTTATTCTCTCTTCTTGGAGCCACTTATGAATCTCATTATGAGGATTAGCAAATGTCTTAATAATCAAACTCACATCATCATTATTGCTAAAAGCATCTCCATAGGCTTTAAGCAGTACATCAGCTCCTTTGCGTGGAAAACATGAAGAGACATGTAAAAACTTAAATCTTTTTGCTTCTACTGTATAACTACTATCTGCTTGTATTCTCTCCCAATGGTCTACACCACACCCAGAAGTAAGCATAGGGACACGCACACCATTATCCACCATAATTTTTTGTACATGCTTAGAAAGTGTAGTCATAGCACTCAAAGAGTCATTAAAATTATTTACCCACTCCCTAGGAAATCCTGATTCTTCCCATGCATAGTGGTGAAGCATATTAATAGGAGAGTCCATATCATTTACTCGTGGAGGATAAAGGTTTCTACTTGTAATTTGAACTTTATGAGGTAAAAGTGATTTATTATAGAGTTCTTGAATTTTTGGATTATCTTCTAGAAACTCTTTATTTGGTTCAAAATCTCCAAATCCTTCTGTAGAGTGTAGGGTTACATCACAGCCCAAGTTTTCAAGTGCTAGAGCTGTCTCTCTATTAAGCAGAGCCAAACTATAGCTACTATCAAAAGGTCCCTCTATCTGCCACTTTATTTTTTTACTTGGGTCTAAATAATTACAAAGAGCATCAATAACTCGTTCATTTTGTTCTATAGCAATAGCTGTTTTAAGTAAATCCCCATCAAGAGGTCTTCGTTTATATTTTATTTTGGATATTAACTCTATGAGTTGAGGTTTTTTATTCTCTACAATTACATGTGAATTTTTTTGATAAGAGTTTTTTAATGCTTCGATAGCACGCTGTGCGGTAACACTCCAACTAAATTTTTGTGATTGTATAAGTGCATGCTCTTTAAGCTCTTGATAAAGAACTTTATTGCTAACTACCTCAACTATTCTATCAGCAATACTTTGTGCAGAGTGAGGGTTAAAGAGTGCATCATCTCTTCCGATTACTTCTGGTATACTACTACTATTAGAGCCTATTGTAGCCACACCATAACTCATAGCTTCAAGAGCAGGTAAGCCAAATCCTTCATGCCAAGATGGAAAAACAAAAAGATAACAACTCTTATACAGAGATACTAACTCTTCATCACTAATAAATCCTGTAAATATTACCGCATCACTCCTAAGATTACAAGCAGAAACAACTCCTTGTAACTTCTTTTTCTGTTCTGATTTTAATTTACATACAAGCACTAATTGATACTCAGTACAAATTTTCTTAGGTAACAGAGCAAAAGCTTCTATTAAACCTTCAAAATTTTTTCTTGGTTCATAAGCACTTATATGCATAAAAAAAGGTTTTGTTATTCCATACGAACTTATATCAACTTCTAGACTATACTCTTGTGTTGTAATATCACTTGCTGATGATATAGCACAAACTCTAGTTGCATCAAAGTCTAAATACTCTATAGCCTCATTTTGTGCTGAATCAGATATAGCCAAAAGTAAATCTGCTCGTCTTAAAGAGTCTACTCGTCGCTCATACCATTTTTTTTTCATAGGATTTACAAGAAACTGCTCAGGATAGATAAGAGGTATAATATCGTAAAATAGTACCGCCGTAGCAATAGTATCATAACGACCTATAGAGATAATAGAGTTATCAGTCAAGCCCTCAAATAAAGAAGTAATCAAAACAAAATCTGGACTTAAATCACTTAATACTTTTTCTCTTAGAAGCTCCGATACTTCTACATTCCATACATTATTAGGATGTACTTCATCGGCAGGTTCTATGGCATAAAAAGGTACAAAGTGATGCTTTGGCAAAAGGTGCTTATAATCATCTTCTATACTCTTAACAGAATCAGGAAATAACATATTAAGTAAAAGATAAATCTCATCTCCAACACTCTGCCCAATAAAAGCTTTAATAAAAGATCCTGTATAGCGTCCTATACCTCTACTACGACTACCACCCTGTAGCCCTTGCATGTCAATTACAATACGCATACTTCACCTCTATTTTATTTTTGCTTCTTTTTGATCTAATTTTGTAGCTACAATTTGATAAAGTAGTCTAATATCATCTTCTGAAGCTTTTGTATCTACAATAGTAACTATCTCTTGGATAGTTTTTGTTGTTAGCTCAAAATTATTATCAACTTGCCCAAAACTCTTATCAACCTCTCTAAGCCTTAAAAGTAAAATATCATTTTTAGAGTGTAATTGGTTTATTTCTTTTACAAGAATTGGCAATCGCAACAGTATAAAAAAAAGAGAAAAGATAGCTCCTACAATAGGAAGGTTTAATACTCTATAGCGAAAATAGTGCTTTTTAAGATTTTTAATAAAAATATTATGTCCCACTCCCTCTGAAGAAAAGCGAAGAATACACAATATTTCTATCTTTGTTTTTTCTCCTAAACGCAAAGCATTTAAATAGATACTCTTACCACTAACATCAGGGTCTCGTTTTAGAATAGCTCTATAGGCATGCTCAATAAATTCACTATCATGATACTTTGTAAAATCTTCTATAGTCATACTCTTGACCTTTATGCAGTTTGTTTTATATTAGCTAATAACTGATAGCTTCTATCTTTTATCCTTTGGTGAGGTGCTAAGAGTCCTACTATTTTGACATCCTGATCTATCCCCTCTTGTGAGTAGCGGACAGCACGCAAAATCTCCTCTTTGCTCTTAAGAGAACTTCTTAGTTCTTGAATTCTAAGCTCTAATCCTTTTGGCTCTACTTTTCGTTTAAGTACACCAGCATATACATACTGTACAAACAAAATATCATCATACTGATAAAAGTCATCACTATGATAGTAGAGTTTATTCATAAAAATATCTATATCCAAAAGAACCTCATCCTTTTGGCGTATTGTTTGTTGGAGTTTTCCTAGTATCTGAGCTACTCTTTGTGTTGACTTATCTGTTTGAATCATCTATACTCTCTTCTTTAATATAAAGTTCTATAAGATAAGGAGATGAAGCTCCATAGAGTTCTTTACCATCAACAACAATATCCATTAACAGACTATAAGTACCCACAGCTAAAGAGGTACAAGAGATAGCAAAATTAATAATATTATCTGTATACTCTCCTGAGAGGTCAAGCGAGTTTAATGCTCCCCTATCACCATTTATCCAATAAAGTAGTTCTACCTTAGCATCTTTAAAACCTATAGCTTTATAATTAAATGGTATCTTAAACCAACTCTTTGTTGATGCTTCTACATAATATGGTATACCATAACAAAAAAGTGTTCCATAGTTATGCTCAAACTTTAGTACACCATGGATTAAATTTAATTTTTGCTGATAAATAGCTGTTGATTCTATTAACTCTTGGTTTTTTTTGTATGGTAAAAACTGATTATTTTTTACTATAATTTTATTCTCTGTAGAGAGATCATCAACTCCTCTAAAAACACCATTACTATAAAGCTCTTCGTAATAGTTTTCAAAATTATACTCTGTAGGAAGATAGGTTAAGTTCCAATCAGATGGATTAGCTGGCCAATTAAGAGTATCAAATCTCTTTTTATTAAACAAGAAAGGATACTTAGAAATAAGATAATTAAAATAGATACTCCACTCATCAATAGGAGTACTTAAACCTATTTCAAAGTAATATTCTATAACCTCTTTAAATAACTTTTTATCTATAATCTGAGGTTTATGTGAAGAGTAAGAGAGGAGTTCAAATCCATCTTTATCTAAAATATCTCTATTATTACTCTGTCCAATATCATAATCTGTCTGTTTATTATGCCAATCTAACAGATCATAAAAGTAGTAAGCATTATATTTTCCATCTTCTATAAAATGTGTTATAGGTATATTCTTAAGTGGTCTATTATCATCATCTAGCATTACAAATTGCTCGTGGAGAGATTCTAAATTTACTAAAGAAGTTCTAAGTAACCAATTTTTTGTTACATGATCTTGATTTTGAAAATCATCTGCATACTCACCCAAAATAGAATTTTCATCAATGATTTCAATATTATTAGTAGATACAATAGCTTCAAACTCTTCTATCATATCAGCTCTTGTAATAATAATATAGCTTGAGACAAAATCTATATACTTATCAATAGCTTCTATAGTCCCTATCATATTTTTACTGTCTATACTAATAAATACAAATTGTAATTTTTCTGGTGTCGCAATAGCTATATCTTTATTCAAATTTTCCATAACATCCACAACTGAAGAGAAAGTCATATCCCAACTATACGGTATATAATTCTTTTTGATATAAGCTTTTTTCTCTTCATAAAGATTGTTATTATTTAAGTAAGTATCAATAGTCTCGTAGAGTTCATTAAATGAATTGTATCGTAGATAATCAGCAAAGTTTTTTCCTACTTCGTACATAGAGCTATTTTTAGAAGTAATAGTAATATTTCCCCAAGAGAGAGATTCTGCCACAGGGAGTCCAAACCCCTCATACGAAGAGATATAGACACATAAAAATGCCTCTTGATAGAGTGTTACTAATGTGGCATCATCAATATTTTCAAGCCAATGCAAGGAGTTACCAAGAAGTTCATGATGCTTTAATCTTTTGAGTAGAGTATCATTTTTCCATCCACCCTTACCCACAAAAATCATATTAAGCTGAGGATACTCCAAAGAGAGTTTTTCAAAGACATCTAGCATCAGTGTCTGATTTTTTCTAGGTTCTAGTGTTCCTACAAAAAGAATATATTTTGTTTTTGTTACATATTCATATTTATTATTACTCTTTATTGTATTGCTTTGAAATATATCTGAGCCTAATTTTGCAACTCTTGTACTAATATTTCTACTATTTTGAATCTGCTCTTTTATATCCAAAAAGTCTTTTTCTGCTGATCGTGAATCAAAGAATACAACCGAGCTATATCTATACACAGCATACAAAAAAGTAATAAAGTTTCTCACTGTATTTTGATGAGAATATTTAGGTAAAACTACAGGAACTAAGTCATAAATAAAGTTAAATATTTTTGCACCATTTCCACTAAGTTGTTTATAGAGATAAGGTCTTTTTAGACTATTGTTCCATACACCATCCATATCAAAAAATATATCACCATTGCTAATTTCATCAATAGCTACAAGTGTTAAATCCTTGCTAAACTCATGTCCTTTTGTATCTTCCAAAAACAAAATAAACTCATCATAAGTTATAACTCTAAACTTGAACTCTTCTAAGTCGAAATAGATAATCTTATACTCTAATGTATGTTCACTACTATGGAGTCTATATAAAAACTCTCTTACTACCCTTTGGATACCAGTATGTGAACGAGTTGTTACATAATTACTAATATCAATATAAAGTATCATGCTTTACTCTCCTCTTGAAATATAACTTTTGTTTTTTTTACTTCACACTCATGAGAATTTGTTACATTTTTAATAATATCAACTCTATTTGTAACTTTATACTTAAGTAGAGAGAGAAGGTAACTTAAGGTACTTTCATCTATAGCTCGATCTAAAATTTTATAATATACCTCAAAAATAAACTCTCTATCAGACTCAATCTCTAGTAAATTTTCTATAGGTAAAGCAAAAATATTTGCAAAAATATTATTAGGATTTTCAAAAACTATTTGTGCTTGACCACTCTCTTGTAAATTACTATTTGTAATCTCTATTAATGCTTTATATTCATCTTGATAAGACATTATATCTCCTCTTCTATGGTTCTCTCAATACCATTTTTTTTATCTTCTACTTTTTGTTTAATAGCAAGAAGATGAATCATTTTCTCTTGAGAAATAATAAACTCCTGTTCAATCAAATCAGAATCTTTAGATGAAGGTAATAATCTCACTTCTAAAGCAGGCATAAAAGAGAGCATGCTTTTGACAAACTGTTTTAATTTTGGCTTAGTACTAATTTTGTATTTAGTAATAGCATAGTATCTACCAAATATTCTTAAAAGTCTTGCTTTGACTTTAAGATAAAAAGCCTTTGATTGATACTTTGCTTTATCAAGAATCTTTTTATAGACTCGTATAGCTACTCTAAGTGGACGCGTTATCTTCCAAGAGCTGCTATTTATTATTTTAGTATATTCAGTAGCACTTTTATCTGCTAGTACTAAAGTTTCATTAATCCTATGTTCCATACCTTGGAGTTTATGCGTGTTCTCTTTAAGTAAGCTCTCCATGCGGATTAATCTATTCTCAAACCTTAAAGCTATATCTTCAAGTGAGTAGCCAACCTTTTGGCTAAATGAATAATTAAAAAGTTCCATAATGTCATCTGAGGCATTTTTTTGAGCTACAACAGCATAATCAGGACTTACTTGACTTAAAACATCTATAAGTGCAAGAGACTCTTTAGTAAAAATCTCTTTATCTTCTTGCAGTCGTAAAACTTTTGTTCGCTTGAAGCCAAAGAAATCTGGTAAAAATGATAATAGTTCATAAGGGATTGGTTTTGTATGAGTAGGGTCAATATAAAAACTAGAACTTGCTACTTTGATATTTTCAGGATTAGGAGTCTCTAATATTAAGATACCTCCATCTACCAAAACTCGATATGCCTCTTTAACTAATATTTGAAGCTCTTCAAAAGAGATATGTTCTACTACATGAAATGCACTAATAACCATAGCACTCTTATCGTCTTGGTTTTGAAGATACTCAATACCATTAGCCTGTACAACATCTAATCCAAGAGTATGACAAGAAGAGAGCATCCCTGCATCTTGATCTATACCAAAAGCAGAGATATTATTCTCTTGAAGTAACTCAAGCCATTCACCTCTACCGCAACCAATATCTATAGCTCTACTCTTAGGATAGATTTTACCTAAAGGAAGTACAAAAGGAAGATATATTGATATTCTCTTTTTAATAAGCTCTCTAGGACCTCTATGGTGTTTTTCAAAAGTTTTATAGAAATTTTTATCTGACATTATTAACCTTAATCTCTGGTGCTATCCAACTACTACCAATAAACTCTTTATGTTGGGTATTGATTACATGAAATACCAATGCCTGATCACGCCACTCATAATTAGCATCAAGATGCGTATCATGTCCATGGGCTGCGACGGCAATAGAGTAAGAGCCTACACCTAGGTTCATATCAAAATCAAAAGAAAATTCTAATATATCACCCTTACTTGTATCTATCACAACTTCATCATGGTGATGTGTATTTGTTCCAAATATCTCTTGACCTAAACGATTTTTAATAAGATAGCCTATAACTAACTTAGAAATCTCTTTATGAGCTTCTATTTTTATAGCTAAAGTAATAGGTTCACCCACACTCACATATTCTATACTTTCACCCTTTTGATTATAAAGAGAAATATCCAGAATAGAGGCTTCACCTGTGCCAGAGACAGTCTGTATATTCCCATCTTCTTGAGTTATCTGAGTAATCTTACTATTCTCTTTTTGAGCTATAAGTGCATTATAGTAATCTATTATCTCTTCAGGTTTACCATCTTTGAGTATAGTACCACCTTCTAATAAGATAGCTCTATCACAAATAGACTGTATAGCTCCACGATCATGAGAGACAATTAATAGCGTTGTTCCTTGTTCTTGAAATTTTCTAATACGATCAAAGCTCTTATGCTGAAAATATGCATCTCCCACCGAGAGAGCTTCATCTACAATAAGTATCTCAGGTCTATACGCAGTAGCCACAGCAAATGCCACTCGCATTTTCATTCCGCTAGAATAAGTACGCACAGGCTGATTAAAGTACTCTTCAATCTCTGTAAATGCTTCTATATCATCTATAACTACATCAATTTGATCTTGTGTAAATCCCATAAGTCCAGCAGAGTGATAAACATTTTGCTTTCCTGTCAAATCAGGATGAAACCCCATACCAAGCTCTAAAATAGCCGAAATTCTTCCAGCAACCCTAACCCCACCAGTTGTTGGTTTGAGTGTGCCTGTAATAATTTTGAGCAGTGTACTCTTGCCAGCACCATTTTGTCCAATAATACCAACAGCTTCTCCTGGAGCAATAGTAAAAGTAATATTTTTTAAAATTTGATGCTCTTCTTTAGGCTGAAACTTTAGCCCAAACCAAGACAATACCCGCTTCCACTCACTACTGTAATCTTGAAATGATTTACCAATATTACTAACTTCTAAAACAAAACTCATAATAAATCCGCCATTTCTCTATTAGATTTACGATACAAAAATAGTGCTAATATAAGCATAATAGCAGAAACTATCATAGGATAAATAAGCTGAGATAAATCAGGACTTTTATTATAAACCAAAACAGAATGATACCCTTCGATAATACCTGTCATAGGATTCCAAGAGAGGAAATGTCGGTATTCATCAGGGAGCATTGAAGGGGCATAAATAACAGGTGTCAACCAAAACCAAAATTGAAAAACTATGGTCATTACTTGCCCAACATCTCGTATAAATACATTAAGTACACCCAATACAAGCCCAACACCTACCCCAAGGGCTATAGTCATAACTACAAGCATTGGTATCCAAAGCAATGTAAGTGAGTTAATATGCCCTAAGAATGCAAAAACAACTATCATCGCAATAAAAAGTAAAAAGAAATTAATCAAAGCACTTCCTACGATAATAAGAGGTAGAGATAATTTAGGAAAAGACATTTTTTGAATTAAATTACCGTTATCAATAAATACTGTTAATAAACGGCTTGTAATCTCTATAAAGAGTGTCCAACCAACTAAACCTGCCATAAGATATATAGCATACGCATATTGACTATCTATTCCAGGAAGCTTAGCTTTAAGTACAGCAGAGAGAACTAAGGCATAGATTAGCACCTGAGCTAAAGGGTGAAAAATCATCCATAATCCACCTAGCTTACTGCGTGCAAAACGAGCACGAAACTGGGTTTTAATAGAAGAGAGGATAAAGTATCTATACGCCCAAATATCTTGGAATATTCTCTTCATTGACTACACCCGTTTAAAATCATCTTCTATCCTAAGAATATCATCCTCACCCAAATAATCTCCTACTTGTGCTTCAATCAAAACAACATCTATCTTACCAGGATTCTCTAGTCTATGTATCTCACCCATTGGAATATAAGTAGATTCATTTGCTTTTACTAACTTTTCTTTTTCACCTATAGTAACAACTGCTGTACCACTCACAACAATCCAATGCTCACTCCGATGATAATGTTTTTGTAAAGATAATCGTTTTCCTGGTTTTACAACTATTCGTTTAATTTTATAGTTTTGACTCTCTTCCAAAATTGTATAAGTTCCCCATGGTCTATGGGCAGTAAGATGTATATGGTGGAGTTCACTCTCTCGTCCTTTTAGCTCTTGGACAATATTTTTTATTTTTTGTGAACTCCCTTTTCTACTTACTAAGAGTGCATCAGGAGTATCTACAATAATAAGATCATCAACATCAGCAAGAGTAATCATTCTATCACTAGAGTAGACAAAGTTCTCATTAGAGTTCATCGCAATAAGCTGTTTATCTATCGTATTACCATTCTCATCTTTTTCATACTCTTGTGCTAATGCATCAAAACTACCAAGATCACTCCAGCCTATACTACTAGCAACTACTTTTACTCTATCACTTTTTTCCATAACAGCATAATCTATACTATCCTCAGGTATAGCATTCATATCATCATGAGCTATACGCATAAGAGTAGTATTTCCTGCATTAATATGAGCTTGAAGTGATGCCGTGTAGATTTCGGGAGCATATTTTTCTAACTCTTCTAAAAATACTCCTGCTTTAAAACAAAACATTCCACTATTCCAATAATAATTTCCTGCTTCTAAATACTCTAACGCTGTTTCTTTATTTGGTTTTTCTTTAAAGGCCTTTACATCTTGACCATCTGCTTCTATATAGCCAAAACCTGTTTCAGCAAATTCAGGAGTAATTCCAAAAGTAACAAGGTTATTATTAAGTGCCAAGTGAGTAGCTTCCTTGATTACACGAGCATAAGCCTCTTCATCTTTAATCAAATGATCAGATGGACTAACTAATACTACCTCTTCTTTATCTAATGCTAAACAGGCCAATGCTATTGCTGGAGCAGTATTTCTACCTATAGGTTCTAATAAAAATTTATTTTTTTTATCTTTAATACTTGTTTTTAATTCATCCATTTGGTCTGAAGCTAAAAAATATTGTTCTGCATTAGAAACAATTAGATAAGTATCACAAGTAACACGATTTCGTTTGAGAGTGAGCTGAAAGAGAGACTCATCATTAAAAAGTTTGATAAACTGTTTTGGCATCAAAGCTCTACTAATAGGCCATAATCGTGTCCCACTACCACCACATAATATAATATTTGTCATTCTTAAACTTCCTGATAAGATTTTAATCTAAGAAGTATATCTAAAATCGTATTAATAAATTAATGACTCTGTAAGTTATATAGATATAATATTTTAATTTAAGATTTTAATTTAATATTTAATTTTGGAGGATATATGCAGATAAAAATTATATTTATACTACTAATTATTAGTATAAACTTAAAAGCTGAAGTAGCAACAAAAGAGAATGTAGCCAAGCTTTATGTAGCTACTTTTAACCGTGCACCTGATGCTATAGGACTTGATTATTGGGTAAATCAATCTGGCTTAAGCCTTGAAAACATAGCAAAAAGCTTTTTTGATCAACCTGAAACAAAAGAGACTTATGCTAGTTTTTCTAATATACAAGAATTTATTTTGGCAGTATATACTAATCTTTTTGCTCGTCAACCTGATATTGCTGGTTCTAGCTATTGGGATAATGAACTCTCTTTGGGCACTATTCATTCTGCAGAATTTATCCTTGCTGCGGTTAATGGTGCTAAAGATAGTGATAAGACTATTTTAGATAACAAAACAACTGTAGGATTAGCCTTTGCACAAGCTGGTTTATCAGATATCTCTGATGCTTTGGATATTATGAGTGCGGTAACAAGTAGCACTCAAAGTGTTGTAGATGCCCTAGAAAAATATAGTCTAGGTAATCCACAACAGATAACTAATGATGAGATAAAGTCTGTAGTAGATAGAACAAATCAAATACGACAAATTTTCTATGCAGATGCTCCTATACAATGGAGTCAAACTCTTGCCAATTCAGCACAGACCTATGCTAATAATATAGCTTCAACAGGAATTACCAAACATTCTAATAGTGATTATGGTGAAAATCTTATTGCTGCATCTTACGCTATCAACTATACACAAGCAACGAATGAATGGTATGCAGAAAACAGTTATTATGACTATAGTAATAATAGTTGTGAAAGTGGAAAGGTATGTGGTCACTATACACAGTTAATATGGAAAGAGACTACAAAAATGGGCTGTGGAAGTGCTATTTATTCAACAGGAAAATATATAGGATGGAGTGTTGTAATATGTCACTATAACCCCCCTGGAAACTATGTAGGTGAAACTCCTTATTAACTATATTTTCAAGAATAGACTATTTACTAATGCTACTTCTGTGGCAATAATAATATCTGTATTATTAAACTTATAAAAATAGTGAAACTTCTTTTCTTTGAGTATTGGTCTTATTTTTTCTAAACTATTTTCAAAAAATATAATACTATTAGCTTTTTGAATTTGTAATTTAGAAAATCTATTTAAATATCCATATTCATCTTTAGTAAGTGTTTTAATCATAAAACTACTCATAGCTTCATCATAAATAATATTTCCAAACAGCTCTTTATTATGAGAAATTATATCAATAGTTCTATCTACATTTTCAATTTTTTGTATATATCCCAATCCAAATCCTCTCCAAGGTCTATTATCTACATGTCCTATAGTTCCAATAAATAGATAAATAGATAATCCTGTTGTCAAAGAGATAGTAGTTATTATCTTAAATAATTTAGGTGAAGTAGAGTCTATAATTGTGCTATTAATTAAAAAAGCCAATAGAGGCCATGCAACTAAAACAATAAAAGGAAAAGCATAATAATTACTAAAAGTATGAGGCATAGCTGTAATAGCTATAAACGAGAGTAGTAACCAAGGGAGAGTAGAAAGAAGTGGTACAAGTAAAAAAATATTTTTATTCCAAATAGCAAGAGGAATTAAAAGAATTGCTGGAACATAAAGATAACTACGATTATATAGAAAAAATTCTACTCTATCTTTGATAAAATCTATACTAAGATGAGCAAAGTGAGGAGTCCCTAGATAGATCCGTTCTAAAGCATTATCTCCTATAAAAAAGTTTTTTTGTATAGCTATAAGTAAAATACTTCCAAATAGGGCAAATAAAGCAATATAAATTAAATCTTTTGGAATAGATGCTAGTTTTTTGACCACCAAATAATAGGCTATAAGTATTATACTCAAAAGACCAAAAAGATGAAACCCTGCATCTTCTCGTATTGTTAGTATAATCAATACCACAAAATAACTCCAATATTTATTCCCACGAAAATAAAAAGCAACAAAAAGTAATAAGAGTGCAGGAATTGCTATTTCTATATGAGGAAATCCTATAGTCCCTAAAGCAACCCCATTAAATGGTGTTATAATTGCAATTAAAAATAATAAGAACAAAGTACTTTTTTTAGATACAAATTTCTCACCTGCTAGAAAAATAGCTAATGCTATAAGCCCATATAAAGAGCCTATAAATAGAGAAAAATAGTGGATAGGAGTAAGAAACCCCTCTAGTAGCGTATATAAAAGTGAAAAAGGATAGTAAAACAGTGAAAGGTGTGTAGTAAAATAAGTGTAATCTAATACCCCAACAAGTGGATTAGCAATAGGTAAAGAGGTAGATTCACTCAAAAGGTAAGTAAACCAACCCGTATCAAGAACAAAACTTTCTGAATTATAGTAATGGTTAAGGATATAATTACTTAGCAAAAAAGTAGGAATAATAAAAGAGAATAAGCCAAAAAAAAGTTTTAAAATATACATTCTGATATTATAGCAATCTTCACTTTTGAATAACTTTTTATTATTTTTGGATAAGATATTAAAACTACTTTGAGGTATATATTATGAACAATAGATTATGG
>JADGDQ010000035.1 GCA_016744805.1 Sulfurovaceae bacterium | reverse complement strand
GCATAACAGGACAATCATTTTCCAATAAAAAAATCTTCTGATCTAAAGTTTCTACCCCTTCAACTACAATATTTAAGTTTAAATTTTTAGCTAATAAAATAATAGCTTGGGTGATTGCTTTATCTTCTTGATTTTTGGGAATATCTTTAATAAATGAGCGATCTATTTTGAGTGTGTTAATAGGGAGTTGTTTTAGATACGCTAAAGATGAATACTCTGTACCAAAGTCATCAATAGCTATAGAGACACCTAATTTACTAATTTGTAGCAATTTAGCTACAGCCTCTTGGGGCTTTTGCATAACTTGTCTCTCTGTAATTTCAAACTCCAACCACTTAGGAGAAAAATTATTCTCTTTGAGTTTTTGTTTTAATATTCCCAAAAAATCATTTCGTTCTAATTGTGAAAAAGAGATGTTTATAGATAAAATTCCAGGATTTAACCCCCTATCATACCACTCTTTAAACTGTCTCATAGCCATTTTCATCATCCACTGATCTATCTCTATAATAAACCCTGTCTCTTCAGCCAAAGAGATAAACTTATTGGGTGATACTAATCCCATAATTGGATGTTGCCATCTAATCAATGCTTCCATGCCTACTACTGCATCTGTAAGAGCATTTATTTGTGGTTGATAGTAGATAACAAACTCTTCTCTTTCTAATGCCTGTTTAAGACTTGTTGTCATTACTACGCGTTCAAAAGCCAATTCTGTCATCTCAGCAGAGTAGTATTGAAAAGTATTTCGTCCTTCATCTTTGGCTTTATACATAGCTGCATCAGCATATTTTAAAAGACTTTGTGAATCTTTACCATCTTGGGGATAGAGGCTAATTCCAATACTTATAGAAAGATACAGGGTGTGTCCATCAATATATATCGGTTTACTTATAATATCAAGCATCTTGTCTGCTAATGTTGAAGAGTCCTGCATTCTATTTAACTCATTGATAATAATAGTAAACTCATCACCTCCTAAACGAGCTAGCGTATGCTTTGTTGTAATCACACTATCTAATCGTTGTGCAATTATATTAAGAACTTTATCTCCAATATCATGTCCCAAAGAATCATTAATCTGTTTGAATCTATCTAAGTCAACAAAAAATAGTGCTAATTGGGTTTGATTTTTTTTGGCAACAACTAATCCCTCTTCTAATCTATGATGAAAAAGTGTTCTATTGGGTAAACCTGTAAGAGCGTCATGGTGTGCTTGATGATGAAGAATATTTTTTTGTTCAATAAGACTATTTTCTGCCTGTTTTCTTTGAGTAATATCTTGAGAATAATTTATTCTTCCTATAAGATTATTTTGCTCATCATACAGTAACGAAAGAGACATCTCAGCATAGATAACTTCTTCTGATTTCTTAACTAAACGAATCTCTGTACGATACTCACCTGCCCTATCAAGCTCTTTAGTATGCTCTTGAATCAAAGGATAATCTTCTTTTAGATATATTGTATGAATATGTTGTCCAAGCATCTCATCAGGGAGATAACCCAAAAGTTTACTTGCACCTCTATTCCAACTTGTAATATATCCTTCTAAATTAGTAGATATAACACTATCATGAATCTGATCTATAATTTGTGCTTGCTTTAAAAATTGAAGTTGTTTCTCTTTCTCTTGGGTAATATCAGTATGTGTACCAATGGCTCTAATAGCCTTATTATTCTCATCAAAAATAATTTTACCTCTTTCTAAAACCCATATCCAATGACCATCTCTATGCTTTAAACGATGCACATGATCTATATAATCTCTTTCACCTTTGAGGTTTTGAATAATATTAAGGCGTGTTGCTTCTTTATCATCAGGATGTATACGACTTTGCCAGCTTGATTTAATATTGGAAAGTTCATTATTACCAAAACCAAGCATCTCTTTCCAATAAGAAGAAAAGTAGATACTATCATCTAAAATATTCCAATCCCAAAGCCCGTCTTTACTCCCAAAAAGGGCAAGTTCCATCCGCTCTTTTAGCTCATTATTAAGCTTCTCACTCCCTTTGAGTGTATCTATTTGAAGTTGAATCTCATCTCTAACTGTATTTACTAAATGGACTAAAGCATCTATAGAAGTTATATTGCTATTTAAAGGTGTAGTTATAAATCTTTGTTCACTCTTATAAGAGTTATGCTCTTCACTTAATGCTACAAGAGTCATAGTTTGATTGAGTAGTTCTTTGGATTTGGAGGAGTGTGTATAAAACTCACCATAAGTAAAAAATCCTGAAGTCGGAGCTAATTGCTGAAGTGGTATAGTCTCTAATTCAACTTGTGTAGGCATAAAGCGTCTGCGTGCCATACAGGAGTAAATAAAAATACTTTGGGGATTCATATCTCTTACTGAGTTAAATACTTTTTGTGATTGGTTTAATATTTTCTGAGCATTTCCATAGCCAAAATAGACCTTTTCCCCCTCATTTAAATTACCTGCAAAAATAAGCGTTCCATCTGCCTCTTTGCCCAAAACAGCTCGTGCTACTACAAGACCTTCTCTATTAGTAATAAGAGGAAATTCTATACCAATATCAGGGAGTTTTTCTGCAATATTTTTGCCTAAATAGTGTGTGTAGGTATCTACAGCAGATCTACCATCTATAGTATAAACTTTATTTTTATACGAAGAGGTAATAGTCATCTCTTTACCTATCTCTTGCCAATTAAAGCTTTGATCGGTATGAATATGTAACTTAGTACTATTCAGGATTACACCTACAGCACCTTTAGTAAAAATACAATCTTTTGTAAAAATAAAAGTTTGATTAAATAAAGCCCCATCTCCTGCTAAACCACCAGCAACTTTTATACTGTTATTTACTGTACTAATACCTTCTAAAAATCGCTCACCATTTGTATAAAGCCCATCTACAAAAGCTATAAGAATTTTACTATCATCTTGAATAAGCTCTTTTGCTAATTCTTGACCACTATAAAAACCATCTTCTTTATGTTTTAGTATTTTAGCATGAAGTGTAGTATGTTCAAATTGAGTAAAACTTATAATTGTTTCTTCTGTAGAAACTTTGCCATTCATAATTTCACCATCGGTTGTACAACCAATAATAATGGCCTTTGGGAGAAGAGAAGTAATAGTATTTAAAAAGTTTTGAATAATATTTATTTGATCAAATGCTGTAAAAACTTGAATAAGCAAAGAGCTATTATCGGTAATAGACTCTTGAATAATAAACTTTTCAAGAGTCTCTTTATCACGGTAGTAGGTACTGTTGCTCTTTATCAAAATATTTCCTTAAAAATTAACCGTAAGCACCTGCATTAACATCTTTTGCTTCTGTAATTACTAATTCATCTTGAACTTTACCATTTTCATCCAAGAAAAGAGCCATATATCCCTCACTTCTTTTTATTTGAAGTCTCATGCCTACAGCACCATTACCAACCTCTTCAGGAAGTACAAATCCGAGCATCCCCAAATCCCAACCTTTTCCTCTAGCTGCCCCCAATAATTTGAGTGCAGCATCTTGTTCTGCTAAATTTAACTTATTAAAATTGACTATCATTTAAGATACCTCTTTGAGTATAATTATATCTACTATATTACAGAAGAGTCTGTTAGATTTTGATTAATTAGCTATAATACTTTTAAAAAAGGTTACTGAGTGAAATTGGTAGTAGTAATTACTGGTGCAAGCGGAGTAGGATTGGCCAAAAAATTTATTAATTATCTTCCAAAAGATAACACTATAGATATTCATCTTGTCACCTCAAAAAATGCTATCACCGTAGATATGTATGAAGAGAAACCGATGCAAAAGATAACTATGCATACTAATGACAATATTGCTGCATCCATAGCATCTGGCTCGTTTCAGGTAGACAAAACTGTTGTGATTCCATGTAGTATGAACACACTAGCAAAGATAGCCTGTGGTATTGCAGATAATCTAGCTACTCGCGTAGCATCTGTAGCACTCAAAGAGCAAAAAACTCTTCTTTTAGCTCCTAGAGAGATGCCCTTTTCTGCTATAGCCTTAGAAAATATGCATAAATTAGCATCTTTGGGTGTGATTATCGCTCCTCCCGTTATGGGCTATTACTCTGATAGTAGTTCTATAGAAGAGATGGAAAAATTTATTATTGGTAAATGGTATGATATATTAGGCATAGAACATACACTATATAAAAGATGGGAGTAGTTATGACAAAAAATAGAAGAGCAATATATCCAGGAACTTTTGACCCTATTACAAATGGTCACCTAGATATTATCAAAAGAGCATGCAAAATATTTGATGAAATTATTGTAGCAGTTGCCCAAAGTGAAGCTAAAAAACCTCTTTTCTCATTAGAAGAACGAATTAAAATGATCAAAGCTACAACACAAAATCACCCAAAAATAAAAGTAATAGGATTTGAAAATCTTTTAGTCAATCTCTCTGATGAATTAGATGCTAATTTTATTATTAGAGGATTACGAGCAGTAAGTGATTTTGAGTATGAGTTACAGATGGGATATGCAAACTCTTCACTCAAAAAAGAGCTAGAGACTATCTATCTTATGCCCAACTTAGAACAAGCATTTGTAAGCTCTTCTGTTGTCCGTTCAATCCTCTACTTTGATGGAAAAATAGACCATTTAGTACCCAAAGAGGTCTATAATATGATAAAAAAGGATAAGTAAATATGTATATACTCTTTGAAGGAATAGACACTTGTGGTAAAAGTACACAAATAGAGCTACTCAAACATAGGTTTCACAATAGTATTGTAACAAAAGAACCAGGTGGAACAAATTTTGGAGTAGAAGCTAGGTCGATTTTATTGCGTGATGAACTCAAATCCAAAAGAGCAGAACTCCTTCTTTTCCTAGCAGACCGTGCAGAGCATTATGAAGAAGTGATTAAACCAAACAAAGATAAATTAATACTCTCTGATAGAGGTTTTCTCTCTGGAATAGGCTATGCATTAGCCAATGGAGATTTTGATTTTCAAAGCCTACTACACCTTAATAAATTCTCTTTAGAAAATACACTACCCGATAGAATAATTCTTTTTATTACAGATAAAAAAACACTCCAAGAACGGAGCAGTAGCAAAGAGTTAGATGGTATAGAACTTCGTGGAATAGAGTACCTAATGCTCGTGCAAACTAAGATGCAAGAGAGTTTAGAAAAGCTCCATATACCCTACCTCATCATAGATGCTAGAGAAGATATTGAGACTATTAATAGACGCATATTTGAGTATATTAACAAAGAGTTATAAATGAATTGGATAGATATAATAACCCAAGAGCAACAAAAAGAGTATTATCAAGAACTCAAAAAAAGTATTGAGCAAAAATACCTTACAAGCAGTGTCTATCCACCCAAAGAGAAGATATTTAGAGCCTATAAGCTAACAAAATATAGCAACCTCAAAATAGTTATCCTAGGTCAAGACCCCTACCATGGACAAGGTCAAGCACAAGGTCTAGCATTCTCTACACCCAAAGAGATTAAAAATCCCCCCTCTATGCAAAATATTCTCAAAGAGATAGAAGCAGATACAGGGAAAGTCTCTGTAAATAGTAATGGTGATTTGACAACTTGGGCAACACAAGGAGTTTTGCTTATCAATACAATACTCACAGTAGAAGAGTCCAAACCAAAATCTCACCATAACATAGGCTGGGAGATATTTAGTGAAAATATTATTAGCCATATTAATAGCAATTTCTCAAATATAATATTTCTATTATGGGGAGCAAATGCCATTAGCATGAGTAAACTTATAGACCATCAAAAACACCACATACTCACAGCCCCCCACCCAAGCCCCCTCTCCGCTTATAGAGGATTTTTTGGATGCAAACACTTCTCCAAAGCAAATGAGATATTAAAAAGTTTGGGGAAAGAGGAGATAGAGTGGTAAAGAAAAAAATAGTCAAGGAAAAAAAATGATAAACCCCCTAAAAGGTATGAAAGATCTTACATTTGATGAGAGTCAGAGATTTGTGCATATTATTACAACTGCTAGTACTATTGCTAAACGGTATGGATATAGTTATATAGAGACTCCTCTTCTTGAACAGACGGCTCTGTTTAAACGCTCTGTTGGAGAGAGTAGTGATATTGTGGGCAAAGAGATGTATCAGTTTATAGATAAGGGCAAAAATGATGTATGTTTGCGTCCTGAGGGGACAGCTGGGGTGGTGAGGGCTTTTGTCTCTGCTAAGCTTGACCGTCAACCTTTGAAGTATAAATTTTACTATTATGGTCCTATGTTTCGTTATGAGAGACCGCAAAAAGGGAGACTTAGAGAGTTTCATCAGTTTGGATGTGAGAGCTTTGGTGAGGGTTCGGTGTATGAAGATTTTACTATTATCTCTATGATAAAAGATATCTTTGATGCTTTGGGTATAGGGTATGATATTCAGATAAACTCTTTGGGCTGTCCTGCGTGTATGCCTCCATACCGTGATGATTTAGTTGCATTTTTGAGCAATATCAAAGAGGAGCTGTGCGATGATTGTAAAAGACGCATTGATACAAATCCTATTCGTGTGCTTGACTGCAAAAATAAGAGCTGTCAAGCAAAACTCACAGACTCTCCAAAACTACTCTCTCAATTATGCCAAGAGTGTGATAGTGACTTTGAAAAACTTAAAAAGCTTCTGGATGATGCAGATATTAACTATAGCATTGATACCAATTTAGTGCGAGGGCTTGATTATTACTCTAAGAGTGCTTTTGAGTTTGTAAGCAATGAGATAGGTGCTCAAAGTGCTATTGCTGGAGGTGGACGCTACGATAAGCTTGTAGAGTTTTTAGATGGCAAACCAACACCTGCTGTAGGGTATGCTATTGGTATAGAGCGAATAATGGAACTTGTAACTATGCCAAAGGTAGAGCGAGAAGGTATCTATTTGGGTGCAATGAGCCAAGAGGCTATTGATATGCTTTTTCCTATCGCTTCACGCAAACGCCAAGAGCAAAAAGTAACCGTAGAGTATGCACCCAAAGGACTCAAAGCACACCTTAAGTCTGCTGATAGAGCAGGAGCAAAGAGTATTGCTATTATTGGGGAGGATGAGTTGAAAGATGGCAAAATATGGGTCAAAGACCTAGAGACCAAAGAGGAAAAAGTTATAACTATAAAGGAGTTTTAGATGAAGATACGCGTCTACTATGAGGATACTGACGCAGGTGGTATTGTCTACCATACCAACTATATCAAGTATTGTGAAAGAGCTAGAAGTGAGGCATTTTTTGAAAAAGGAATAATGCCATCTCATAGTGATAGAAGTGGCTTTATTGTCAAAGATATTAAAGCAAGTTTCTTGGCAACTGCTAAACTAGGAGACTTAGTTGAGGTCAAAGGTAAAGTACTAAAACTCAAAAATAGTTCTCTTGTCTTGCTTCAAGAGGTATATAATAATGAAGTGAAATTATTTAGTATGGAAGTAGTGTTAGTTTATGTATCAGAGGGAAAACCCACAAGAATACTCCCTGCACATCGTGAACTTTTTGAGAGTTATATGGAAACATAGTTTGATACGATTTTTAATTATCTAGTTAAATAAGATAAATTTTATCCTAATTAAAAAATTTTATGCTATACTTCTTTTACATTCAAATACTAACTAAAAGGAACAAACATGCCAAAGATTAACAAATATGTAGATATAGATACTGTAGAGAGAGAATCTAGAAAAGATTATATTGATAGACACTCTCCATTTATTCACTGTGAAGAGACTGCTAAAGCTGGTGAGATGTTTGCAGTTACTGTAAAAATGGGTGCAGAGTATACACACCCTGATGATTTTGACCACTATATTGCTAATATGGCTCTTTATAATGGTGAAACTCTTCTTGCTAGAGCAGACTTCGTAGCTGGTATGCTAGGTGGTCAAGACCATAAAGGTCATGCAACTGTTACATTTAATATTCTTGCAAAAGGTAAAAAAATGAACCTAGTAGCACACGCATACTGTACAAAACATGGCGTATGGGAAAGTACTCCTGTAGCTGTAGCAGTTTCAGAATAATTATCTCCTTTCAATAACCCCTAATTAATGGGGTTATTTACTCTCTACTTTTATCCAATACACTTTTTAACAAACCCACTTTATAATCTTTATCTCTTTTAGAGAGTGTAGTTAAAGGTTTTTTCTTTATAATACACAAATTAAAGAATTAACTATTATGGAGTGTATATGGTACGATTTGCCCCTTCGCCTACTGGTGATATGTATATAGAGAGCCTTAGGGTTGCCCTTTTTAATTTTATCGTTGCTAAACAAAAGCATGAACAATTTATTGTGCGTATTGAAGATGGAGATAAAGAAAAAAATATAGAGGGCAAAGATGAAGAAATTTTACTTATTTTAGAAAAATTTGCTCTCCCACATGACCAACGGTCTAATCAAAGTGAAAACCTCCATATACATCAAACACTAGCTATTAAACTTCTAGAAGAAGAGAAAGCTTTTGTATGTACTTGTAGCCCTCAAGACGCGAAACAGACAGAAAATAATTACTATAATGGTCACTGTAGTAAAGGGCTGAATACTGATTTAAGTAAGCTAAAAAATGATAATACACCTTTTGTCATTCGCCTCCATAAACCAAAAAATGTTATTGTAACAGATGATAGTATCAAAGGTACAATAACAACTCCACCTAATGAGGTAGATGATTTCATTATTTTAGATGCTCAAAATAAGCCTACTTATAATTTTGCTTGTGCTTGTGATGATATGCTTAGTGGTATAGATTATGTTATCCGTCAAGAAGGGTATCTTGCTAATACAGCAAAACAGACTCATATTAAAAATCTCTTAGGCTACCAAAACAAAACAAAATATGCTCATATTCCTACTGTTATTGATGATGTGTACTCTATAAAATGGCTCTTTGAACAAGGCTTTTTACCTGATGCTATCCTCAACTATCTTATACAATTAGATAATCAAACACCTTTAAAAATTTTTACTCTTCCTGATGCCCTAGAGTGGTTTGATTTGGAAAATATTTCAAAGGATCCTGTAAAATTTGATTTGGAGAAACTCCGTCTTATCAATAAAGAGCATCTTAGAGCTATGGATGATAAAAAACTCTCTAAACTCTTTGGGTTTGCAGATACAGATATAGGAAAACTAGCCAAAGTATATCTGGGTGAAGCAAGTACTATTAATGAGCTTCAAACTAAAATAGAGGCAATCTTCTCACCCAAAAATTTTGATACGGAGGGGGGAGAAGAGATGCGTATTATTGCTGATATTATTACTGATGCACCTATGTTTAGTACCTTTGATGCCTTTGAAGAGTTTCTTATACAAAAGAGTGGTCTTACCCAAGAGGCTCTTTCGCAACCACTTCGCTATCTTCTCACTAATACAAATAGTGGTCCTAAACTAAGTGATATTTATATCTATATTAAATCTTATATTTTGGAGGTAGCGTCATGAGCGCACTTGTCTATTCCATAGCACATCTTTTACACACTGTTATTACAGCCTATATTTGGATTATTATTATAGCTGTTGTTTTAAGCTTTATTAATCCTGACCCATACAATCAAATTGTCCAAGCCATCCGCAAACTTACAGAGCCTGTTTTTGCTTTTGTACGAGCTAAAATGCCTTTTTTGCTTGTTTCGGGTATGGATTTGACACCTCTTGTTATTGTCTTAGCACTTCAATTTTTTGATACGCTTATGATGCAATCACTCTTAGGCTAAAATATGCGAAAGATTCTTATAGGTTTTATTACTTTTACTCTATTACTCTCTATAGCCCAAGCCAAAACTTTCTCTTTTAAACAAGTACACTCTATGCCTCAGAGTGTAGAGAAAGATTATTATATCTGGCGTTTTTTAATGCAAAGAAGCACCTCTGCATCTCAGGCTAAAGCTATAATTAAAGAGGTCAACCGTTTAAATGGAAAGCTAAGAGTAGCCTATAAGAAAAAGACGGGTGCATCTGCTAGAGTGTACCCTAAACCTGTTGTTCTTAAATCACTTAAAACAACCAAAAAAACAACTACAAAACAACAAAAAGATGAGTGGCGTATAAAATCTAAGAAGTTAAAAACTATCTTTCAAACACGGCAACCTTTTCGCCAATGGGGTGCAGAAGAGCCTTTTGTGCAGTGCTTTGTCTTTAATAAATGTGGTTCAAAAAAACGCAAAAGACTGAACGGCTCACTCACAAAACGACAATTTCAAAGACTCACCACCCATAAGAGTTTTAATCAAAGTGTACCTTATATTATGTCTGAAAACTTAGGTAACCTCAAAAAGGCTCTCTATTATACTCCTGCAAAAAATAATGCACTCACAGCTAAAACCCATCTTACAATAGCTATGTATGCACTCCGAAAAGGCAAAACAGAGATAGCCAAAAACTATTTTGCACATGCACAAGGTAAAAAAGATGACCAAGCATCTTCTGATCAGGCTAGTTTTTGGCTCTATCTTTTGACTAAAAATAAATCTTACCTCAAACATGTACTCAAAGGTGATAGTGTTAACTTTTATTCTCTTGTATCAAGAGATATACTCCACGCTCCCTACCCTACTACCATTACACCAAAACTTTCTAAAAAAAATATTAGAAGATTTCAAACTACAAATCCTATTCACTGGGCATATCTTAAACGACGAATATATCAACCAGGCATGAATCTTGGTAAACTTGCAAATAGTTATAAAACCGATGAGACTGTGGGTATTTATAGTTATATCAAAACAAATATGAGTTTAGAGAAAAACAACTATTTTCCAATGCCTTATCGCAAAACCATGAAACAGTTACCCAAAGAGAGACAGGCTCTTATTTATGCAATAGCTAGACAAGAGAGTCGTTTTGTTCCTGCATCAGTCTCGCGGTCTTTTGCTTTGGGGTTAATGCAATTTATGCCATTTCTTATAGACCATGTAGCAAAAGAGAGAGGTGAAAAGATAGATTATGATGCCATATTTAACCCACACAAAGCCATAGTCTATGCCAACCATCATCTTAACTATCTTATCAAACACCTCTATAGTCCTTTATTTATAGCCTATGCCTATAATGGTGGGATAGGATTTACAAGAAGATTGATTCAAAAACAGAGTTACTTTAGAAATAGAGGGAAATATGAACCCTATATGAGTATGGAGAAGATGGAGAATGTAGAGGCTAGAGAGTATGGCAAAAAAGTATTAACCAATTATGTTATCTATCTTAATAAACTTGGTATCTCTGCGAGAGTTTTACCATTTTTACAAGTACTTCATAAACCATCTCGTACAGATAGATTTAGAAAATAGCCAAAAGGATGATTTATACTTCATTAATAACATTTTGATATTATATAATAAAAATATGGATAGATTATGAAACTAAGAACCCTAATAGTCGTGGCTCTACTGACTCTACCACTTACTCTTCAAGCTACTTACACCCTTGTACCTAGCAAAAGAGTCCATAGTAAAATAGATACTCTCCCAAAAAATAGCATAGCAGATATGAAAAATATCCCTCAAGACCCTGCCTACTATGCAAAACAAGTCACAGCTATGTCACCAAAAAAACAGCACAAACTTGATAAAGAGTATAATAAAAGATACTTTTCCCCATGGTCACTCAAAAGAGTAGATAAAACTTCTGCACAAATCACATGGCCCTTTCGTGCAGTTAGCAAACAGATAATCTATAATAGCAATCACAAAGTCATTAAAAAGTCAACCTATAGGCAGTGGATGCAAAACTCTAACTATAAGAGTCTTAATAGTGTTGCCAAGTATGCCATTACTACTAGACACTGTAATCTCCATGCATTTCCTATGAGTAGAGCATTCTATCGTAACCCCAAAAAAGCAGGAGAGGGCTTTCCCTTTGATTATAATCAAAATAGCTCCTATCATATTAATACACCTCTTTTTCTCTCGCACTACTCACTTGATAAAAAATGGGCATTTGTACGAGGCTCCACTGCTTATGGATGGATTCATATCTCTAGCATAGCAATTGTTGACAAAAAGTTTATAAAACAATTTAAAAATGATGATTATAGTATTGTTGTAAAAGATAATCTCAAACTTAAATCCGATGCAAAACCTTTGAGTATTGTTAAAATTGGGTCAATATTTCCAAGAACAGAGTATACAATCCTCAATAAAGAGAAACAAAAAATCAAAAAAAAGGGGTATCTTTTTGCTACTCGTATGAGTAATGGCAAAGCCAAACTCAATGTAGCTTCTACATCAAATCCTTATATATTAGCTAAAAAACCAATAGCTTTTACAGCACATAATGTAGCCATGATTACAGAACAATTTTATAATGAACCCTATGGATGGGGTGGACTTCTAGAGACAAGAGACTGTTCATCTATGACCAAAGACTACCTCTCTGTTTTTGGGATGTTTGTACGCAGAAATTCAGGCAAACAGGCAAAAGATGGCAAATATACCAATATCAAAGGGTATAAAAAATCTCAAAAAAAGAGCCGAATCATCTCTAAAGCCAAACCATTTCGTTCACTTCTTTTTGTCCCAGGGCATATAGTTTTATATCTAGGAGAGTACAAAAATGAACCAGTGATTATGCATACCTATTGGGGTGTACGACTCAAAGATAAGAGTAAATATATTTTGGCAAGAACCGTTATTACAACTACCGAACCAGGCAAAGAGTTAAAAAATATTAAAGAGAGCAGTAAACTTATTCATACGCTTAAAGGGGTTATCTCTTTTGGAGAATAAAATATGATAATACTTGCTTTTTTTTAAAAAATGATGTATGATTTATAATATTAAAGCTTAATTAAATAAAAAGGGATACAAAATGACAAAAGCAGAGTTCATTATGCAGGTAGCCTCCAAAAGTGGTCTTTCTCAAAAAGATACGAATGAAGTAATAAAAGCAGCCCTAGATACAATTTCACAAGTACTACAAGACAAAGATAGTATTAGTTTTGTCGGATTTGGCTCTTTCTCCACAGTCCAACGAGCTTCTAGGGTCTCTAAAATACCCTCTACAGGAGAATCTATACAAGTCCCTGCAAAAACAGCAGTTAAATTTAAAGTGGGAAAAGAACTCAAAGAGAGTGTAGCCAATAGATAGATTTACCTCTATTTAAGGTTTATTTCTATATAATTTCTTCCACATTTTAATAATGTCTTTTAAGCCGCAGTGATGGAACTGGTAGACTTGGTAGACTCAAAATCTTCTGCCTTCGGGCGTGGCGGTTCGAATCCGCCCTGCGGTACCACTTATATATTTTATTATGTTGCGGGCGTAGCTCAGCGGTAGAGCATAACCTTGCCAAGGTTAGGGTCGACGGTTCGATCCCGTTCGCCCGCTCCATACTTTAGATATAACACTTCTTCATCTATTACTCCAATTAAAAAACTAACTAAATATAAGTATTACTATAGTATCAAGGAAAAACTATGCTACAAGCAAAAAAAAATGAAAAAACAATTATCCAAAAACTTGACCTAGATGGCTATATAGGTTTATTTGAGAAATTTTTGGCTCGAATAAAACCTGTGGCTATGCAAGGAGATATTAACCAACACTACAGACATATCAAAGCCCTCTCTAGTATAGAGTTTCCTGATCCAAAATCTGTCCCAAATCTTGATGGAGAGTTAGCAAGACTCAAAAAACAAGCCGTGCTTAGTTTGGATGAAATTTATTCCTTTGTTAAAATGATAGAATACTTTAATAGACTCAAAGCCCTTACCCTTCCTCAACCTCTCTCTAGTTGGATTCATGGTATCGAGATACCTCTAGCCATAATGGAAATATTAGAGTATTTTACAGAACAAGGAGAGATTAATCCACAAAGAGACAAAGAGCTATTTGATATACAAAAATCTATCAAAATAAATAAATCAGAGATTAAAGAGAGTCTCTATAAAATTATACACTCATCCTCACTTAGAGACTATCTTGTGGATACACAAATACACTTCCAAAATACAGAAGAGACACTTTTGGTGCGAGGAGGCTTTAATAATATTATCAAAGCCACCGTTACAGGAAGAAGTTCAAGTGGGTATTTTTATATTATCCCCCAAAAAATCCTCCATCTTAAAGAGAAAGAATCACAGCTTCTTAGTCGTCAAGAAGAAGTTATTTATCGTTATTGTCAACAAATATCAGCTCTCTTTACAACTTGGGAACGCTTTTTGGCATATATAAATAAAGAGTATGATAGATTTGACCACTATCAAGCTAGAGTAAACTTTGCTAAAGCACATGAGTATGAGTTTATCTTACCCACAAAAAACCCAAATAACAACTCCAAACAAGTAAAGCTTGTAGATTTTGCCCATCCTGCTATTCTTAACCCTATTCCTGTGAGTATTGACCTTGATTGTTCTGTTATGCTTATTACTGGGGTAAATGCTGGTGGTAAGACTATGCTACTCAAATCAATGCTTAGTGCTGTCTATATGAGCAAATATCTTCTGCCCTTTAAGTGTGATGCACAACGCACCTCAATAGCACACTTTAAAAATATAGAAGCAGTTATTGATGACCCACAATCGGTCAAAAATGACATCTCTACCTTTGCAGGTCGAATGGTAGAGTTCTCTAGGCTCTTTAGCAAAGAGAACGCCATTGTGGGAGTTGATGAAATAGAGTTAGGAACAGATAGTGATGAGGCTGCAAGTCTCTTTAGGGTGATGCTCGAAGAGTTACGCAAAAGAGATATTATATTTGTAGTCACTACTCACCACAAACGACTCGCCTCTTTGATGGGGGCAGATAATGATGTAGCACTAATTGCTGCACTCTATGATGAAGAGCGTCGAGTCCCTACCTATACTTTTCTTCAAGGAAGCATAGGGAAAAGTTATGCTTTTGAGACAGCTCAACGGTATGGTGTACCAGAAAACATTGTCCAAAAAGCCAAAGTAATTTATGGTGAAGACAAAGAGAACCTCAATGAACTTATCGAAAAATCAACCTCTCTTGAGAGAGAAATGCGAAATAAAATCAGCAAACTTGATGAAGCCAAAGAGGAGATACAACGCAAAAAAGTATATCTTGATGAGATAGAAGAGAGACTCCAAGAGAAACATCGCAAAGCTATAGCCACCCTAGAAAACCGCTACAACGCAGCCACCAAAAGAGCCCAGCAAGCCCTCAAAGCCAAAGAGTCTACAGAAGGTAGAAGACTCCTTACAGATGCCTACAAACACAAAGTAAAAAACAAAGTAGAACCTATCACCCCAGAGAAAATACCTCTATCAGAAGGCAATCGCATTAAATACAGAAACCACAAAGGAGAACTCCTAAGTATTCGAGGCGATACAGGCACAATATTAGTAGATGGGATGAAAATGCGTGTCCCAATGAACCAACTCAAACGCACAAGTGATATTCCAAAAATAGGCAAAAAGAGACCAGCAAAAGCCAATGTAAATGTAGAAAAAAGCACTACGACTGTCTCTATTAAACTCCTTGGAATGTATGGTGATGAGGCAATAGATGCTGTAGATAAATTCTTATCCGATGCCCTAGTCAATGGACTTAATGAAGTAGAAATAATCCACGGCACAGGCGGAGGTATTCTCTCTAGGCTTGTCAAAGAGTTCCTACAAAGCCACCCAAAAATCAAAAAATTCTATCATACAAATGGTAATTTTGGTGCTACGATAGTGGAATTATAGAGAGGGAATCACCCTCCACCTACAAAGTCTAACAACTCTACTTTATCACCATCTTTAAGAGTATGGATAGACCAATTATCTTTTTTGACTACTTCCATATTAACCGCAGCAGCCATAACTTTATCGATAATTCCTAAATCATTAATAATATACTCCAAAGTTATCTGTGAAGTATATTCTCGTGTTTCGCCATTAATTATAATTTGCATCTATAACCCTTATTCAAAATCTGCTATTGTGTTTCTTTTTTTCTCTTCAGCCTCTTGAGCAACTTTTGTACCATGAGCTAAGCGACTCTCCATACCATTTTCATCTTCAAAATCTTGAATAACAGAACGGACTTTGGCACCCTCTATTACTTCTACTTCCAAAAGTACAGCTGTCATATTCTCTATTGCACCTGCATACTCTTTGAGTGTAGTTTTGACCTTTGCATAGTGTTCATCTAGCATAATTTTGACAGATTCATCTATCTTCTCTGCCATCTTTTCACTATAATCTTTTTGTGCCATTCCACCACCTAAGAAGCTATTTTGACTCTTTTCAAGTACCATAAGCCCTGCTACATCACTCATTCCATAGACTGAAATCATAGATTTGATAATATCTGTAGCTCTTTGGAGGTCATTCCCTGCACCTGTAGATATTTCACCCAAAAATACCTCTTCTGCTGCTCTACCACCTAGGAGTACATCTATCTCTGCTAAGAGTTCATGCTTTTGTTTGAGGAAACGATTCTCTTCATCAGGTAAATGTAGCGTATAACCCAATGCCCCAAGCCCTCTAGGGATAATAGAGACTTTTGTAACTCTTGTAGCACCTTTGGTAAGTTCTGCCATTAGGGCATGACCACTCTCATGGTAGGCTACTATCTTTTTCTCTGTCTCATTAATTTTTCTATTTTTCTTCTCTAATCCTACAAAGGCTCTCTCGATTGCTTCCATAAGATCATTTTGTTCAACCTGTTTTTTATTTTGACGACCTGCTAGAAGTGCTGCTTCATTGATAATATTTGCCAAATCTGCTCCTGCAAGTCCTGCGGTTGATTTGGCGATAATGCCTAAATCTACTTTTTTGGAGAGTTTAACATCTTTGATATGCACTTTAAGAATAGATAATCTTCCTTCATAATCGGGCTTATCCACAAGAACTTGACGGTCAAATCGTCCTGCTCTTAGGAGTGCTGCATCGAGTATCTCTGGACGGTTTGTAGCTGCTAGGACAATAACTGGTGTGTTTGTACCAAATCCATCCATCTCTGCTAGAAGTTGATTGAGTGTTTGTTCTCGCTCATCATTTCCACCCATATTTGCTCCACTAGCACGGCTCTTACCAATAGCGTCAATCTCATCTATAAAGATAATAGAGGGAGCTGATTTTTTGGCTTGTTCAAACAAATCACGCACACGACTCGCACCCACACCTACAAACATCTCAATAAAGCTAGAGCCACTCACAGAGAAAAATGGCACAGAAGCCTCTCCTGCTACGGCTTTGGCAAGAAGAGTCTTTCCTGTCCCTGGAGGTCCTACAAGAAGAAGTCCTTTAGGTATTTTGGCACCAAGTTCCATATAGCGTTCTGGATACTTCAAGAAGTCAACTATCTCTTTGACCTCCTCTTTTGCCTCCTCTGCTCCTGCAACATCAGAAAAGGTTGTTTCAGGTTTTTCAGAGCTTATCATGCCATCTGATTTACCTACACCAAGCATACCACCCATACCCTTTTGCATCTTTTTGGCAAGAAAAATCCAAATAGCAAAAAAGATAAAAATAGGCAAAAGCATACTAATAAGCTCAGAAACCAAGCTATTGCCCATAACACCTTCATACTTTATCTTTTTCTCTTCAAGAAGAGGGATAAGTTCTCTATCAACAGCAGGAATATTTTGAGCCACATACCGAGTCTTGTTTGCACCATCAGCAGTCATAGCTTCTATAGAAGAAGGTGTTATCTTCACAGCTTTTATCTCATTGGTTTTGATAAGCTCTTTGACTTCTGAATATGTAACATGTTTGGTACGGCTATTTTGCCCATTCACCATAGTGCCTAAACCATCACCCTCACCTACCATTGACTTAAATAACATAATAATAACAATCGAAAAGAGTGCGAATGCAAGCAGTGGATTATTATTAAAAAAGTTATTATTATTGTTACCGTTATTATTGTCGTTACCGTTTTGATTATTCATCTGTTTCCTTATAATAAATGAGTGTGACCCATTCATCTTTTTGTTTTTGTTCTATTAATTTAAGTTCTAAAAATGATGGAAGAACTAAAGGTAGCTTTGTATCTAAAATCCCTGAAAGAATCAAAGTGCCTCCTGATTTAGTTGCATTTTTTAAGTCAGATGCAATAAATCTAAGAACATCTGCAATGATATTTGCGATGACTATATCATACTCACCCTCAGACTTATTAGCCGAGCCTTCCCAAAGACTATTATAATGAGCATCATTGAGCTTAAAGTTATCTTCACAACTCTGCACAGAGAGTGGGTCTGTATCACAAAGGTCTATACTTGCACCCATTTTGGTACATGCTAAACCCAAAATACCACTTCCACACCCAACATCTAAGACACATTTACCAGCAGTAACCCTATCAGCAATAACCTCAAGACAAGTATGCGTTGTAGCATGATGTCCTGAACCAAAAGCTAAAGCAGGATCTATTTTGATATTAATCTTATCTTCTTTAGGCTCAAACCAACTAGGATAAATATAAAATTTTCCTGCTTCTATAGGTTGAATAGAATTTTGATACTGTTCTATCCAATCTACATTTTTTTTCTCTTCTAATACAAAAGAGACTGCTATTACACCACCAAGTGTAGCAACCAAAGATTCAACAGCATCCTTGACATAAGAGAGCTCATTTTCACTTCGCACAATAATATTTTTTTTGCCAATTTCTAACCCATCACCATAAATATTAGCTACAAAATCTGCAATAAACTCTACATATTCAGAGTCAAGAGTGAGTGTTAGCTCCCAATAACTATCTTTCATAAGTTTCCTTTTGCTAATTTAAATGCCTCTTCAAGGTCAAGTGTACCCTCATAAAATGCTTTTCCTACAATTGTTCCATCACATCCTGCTTCTATAAGCTTTGCAATATCATCTATATCTTTTAGCCCTCCACTTGCAATAGTCTCTAAGCCTGAAGCCTTGGCTATCTCTGTTGTAAACTCCACATTAACACCTGTAAGCATACCATCTCTTCCCACATCTGTGCAGATAATAGCCTCTACTCCAGCATTAGCAAACTCTCGTGCCAAGTCAGTAGCTTTCATATCAGAAACCTCACCCCAACCCTCTACAGCCACCATGCCATCTATTGCGTCAATACCCACTACAATAGGATATTTTTTTGCCATATCTTTTACAAATTGAGGATTTTTAACAGCAATAGAACCCAAAATTACTCTATCAATACCAAGTTCAAGATACATTTTGATAGTCTCTTCATCTCTAATACCACCACCAAGTTCCATCTTAAGATTACAATTTTCACGAATCTTTTTAATCTGCTCTAGGTTCTCTGGTTTCCCTGCAAAAGCACCATTAAGATCCACAAGGTGCAACCACTCACTCCCAAGCTCTTCAAATCTCTTGGCAACCTGCCACGGCTCATCACTATATATCTTGGCTGACTCCATCAACCCTTTACTAAGTCTGACGGCTTTGCCATCCTTGAGGTCTATTGCTGGTAGTATGGTCATTTTTGTTCCTTGAATAAGTTTTTTAATTTTTGTTTTAGTTCATCGAAATTAGGGTGACTATAATCAAATGGATACTTTTTATCTTTGTAAAATGTACTATAAGCCCATTTATCTGTAAGCTCATATTTGTAACAATCTCTAAACTTTTTTATACACTCTTTTTGTTCATCATCTAAAATAGAGAGTAAGAAAGACTCCAAGTTTCCTTCTCGTTTTTCATCACACATTATATAATAATCAACTGGTACATCAAACTCTAAATTTTCAATGATTTCTTTGAGCTTTTTTTTAGAAGCTCCATATCCTCGATTTGGATTGGGGTCTTTTTTGTTATCAGCATCTACTACCAATAATATTCTATCAATTTTGGCTAAATCTTCCTCTATTTCGTCATAATTTGAATGACTTATTTTAAAAAGATTATCTTTACCTTTAAATTCATAATAAATAACATTATTTTTATCAAGCTCATAAGTATCTAACAAAGTATCAAAAAATTCTCCATCAGATTGACCTTCATAACCAATAATTACCATCCTCTAACCTCATTACCAAGCTTGATATATCTTTGAAAACGCTCACTATCCATCACAATAGAGTCTAATTTTTTAAATTTATTTATACCTAGTTCAATAAAAGCTATCTCTTCATCCTCTAGCCTCTTAGCTACCCTAGCATAAGACTCTATGCACTCTTTAGAATGTGTTGTTGCAAATACTTGGACATTTTGGTCTTCTGAAATAGTTAAAATGATTTCCCATAGTTTATCAAAATGTGAATAATGTATTCCATTTTCTATTTCGTCTATAAAAATTACATCATCTTCTAAGGTCAATATTGAGCTAATAATATTTATAAAAGTTTTAATCCCTTGTCCAAAATAAGATAATTCTTTGTATCCATCATTTGACTTTAGCATAGGTTTATTTTTGATGATATCAATACTTGAAACACCAAATACTTCTAATAAATGTCCATTTAATCTATCATATTTGTTATCTAATTTACTTTGACCAATAACATCTTCAAGTTCTTTATTTGAATTGGAATATGGAGATATAAAATTGTAACTAAATTTATAATTTGTTTTCTCTAAATGAATATTCAAAATATCTATTAATTTAGAATAAGAGTACTGTTGAGGAGAATAATCCTCATTTTGATAAAAATCACATAGAGAAGATTTAGTATATATATCTATTGTCCCTTCTTTTATATTTTTTGTAATTTGAACCAAGCCACAAGGTAACTCATCATCACCAACATGTATCTCCTCTCCATCATGATTAGTTTGATAAATTGGTCTCAATTCAATATGCTCTATATAAATTGATAAATTGATATTGTTTTTTATTAATTCTTGTAATGCTTTTTCTCTATTCATATTTTCTAATAAATTATTAACTACATCTCTATGAGTTTCTATTTCAAGTAGTTTACCAAATAAATCTTCGGTATCTTTTGATTGTGACAAGAAACACGCCTCCATAAAAGCCGTCTTCCCTACATTATTCTTCCCACCAATCAAATTAACCCGACCAAAACCCTCAGCTTTAAAATTTTCAAAACATTTAAAATTTTTAATTTCTATATTTTTGATAAAGTGTTCACTCATGGGGTCTCCTTATTGGGGCAGAATTTATAATTTTACAAAATTTTCTATAATTTTCAAACCATTCTCATGGCTTTTTTCTGGATGGGGTTGGATGCCGTAGATATTATCTTTTTGTACAGCAGATACAAATTCATATCCATAATGGGTTTTACCTATAGCGTACGCATCATCACATAAAGCGTGAAAAGAGTGGACAAAATAGAGATAAAAATCATCGGCTAAACCATCAAAGAGTGGGGATTCTTTTTGTTGGAATAGCTCATTCCAACCCATATGTGGTACTTTGCGTTTGTGGTCAAACTTTTGTTCATCAAAGGCTACTATTTTACCTGATATAAGACCCAATCCTTCACTTGTACCAAACTCTTCACTGCTCTCAAATAGTAGTTGCATTCCAAGACATATTCCTAATAAAGGCTTAGAACTATTGGCATACTCTTTGACTGCTATATCCATGCCATTTTCTTTAAGATGCTCCATCGCATCTGCAAAAGCTCCTACACCAGGGAGAATCAGTTTATCATACTCTCTGAGTTTACTAGGATTGCTCTCTACTTTAGCACGCATTCCAACTTTATCAAAAGCATTAATAACCGAAGCAAGGTTTCCCATGTTGTAATCTACGATACCAATCTTCATTATTATCCTTTTACTCTTTAATTAAGTGTGATTATAGCTAATTAAGCTTACTATTGAAAAAATTATCTAAACGAGAAAATAAATATATGAAAAATCATACTATAGTTATTGGTGCAGGTATTGCAGGATGTTGTGTTGCCCATTTTCTTCAAAAAAAAGGTATTGCTGTATTGGTCTTAGACCGTAGTAGTATTCCTGCTAGTGGTGGGTCAGGTGCTGCTGGGGCTTTTGTCTCGCCCAAAATAGGCAAAGGCTCTCCACTCCAAGCAGTTACAAATGAAGCGTATAGTTTTGCCAAAGAGTTTTATAGTCAAAACTTTACTCAATTTTTCCATCAAACAGGCGTAGTTCGTATCCCTAAAGATAAAATGGATGCAAAGAAGTTTTTGGACTATGAGGCATTTAATGATACACCTTATCAAAAAATATCCAAACAAAAACTAAAGCAGATGGGAATTACTGCTACAGATAGTTTTTTATTTGATGACGCTGGTGTTTGTGATGCCCCTCAATTGTGTAATGCAATACTCTCTACACTTCCTTTTGAACAGTATGAAGTCAAAGAGTTAGTAAAACATGATGAGTACTGGCAAGTAGGTAAATACCAAGCCAAAAATATTGTTTTAGCTACAGGGTATCAAAATGAGCTTATTGATATGCGATATATGGGGATTAAAGGGACTTGGGGGTCTCGTGGTGATTATAGTACTAATTTAGACTTAGATGTTAGTATGCACAAAAGTATCTCTATTTCTGCTAATATCAAAGGAACTGTCAAAATAGGTGCAACACATGTCAAAACTCCTACACCATGCCTAGAGTGCAAAGGAGAACCTCTAGCAGAACTTTTTCAAAAAGCTTCTACTATGGTAGATACTAATGATTTTAAACTTATGGAAACTTATTGTGGTATGAGGTCAGGTTCAAAAGACTATTTTCCTCTCGTTGGAGATGTGGTTGATGTGGCTAAGATGCTCCAAGAATATCCCAAAATAACCTCAGGTTCAAGAGTCAACGAACCATTTTATAAAATAAATAATCTCTATATTTGTAATGGTTTAGGAGGGAGAGGCTTTGTATTTGCACCACTACTTGCTAAAATGTTGGCTGAATATATTGTAGATGCTCAACCTATAGACAAACGAGTCAATCCAGATAGGCTTTTTTTGAAGTGGTGTAGAAAGAGTAAAGAGTTACAAAGATAGAGTAGATTTTAGCTATTTAAATCTACTGCTTCCCAGTTGGCAAGTTGTGTAATATGTGGAAATCCATCTAATATCTCTTGGGGTTGAAATTTGGGCTTATAGGCAAATGCTTTACACCCCTCTACCCAATAACCCAAATAAATCCAATCCACCTCTAATGTTTTGGCAAGATTGATTTGATAGAGTAGAGAATAGACTCCTAGAGATAATCTATCATAATCGGGGTCATAATAGAAGTAGATAGAGCTAATACCATCTTCTAATATATCTATAAGGTCAACACCTATAAGTTTTTCGTCTTTGATATAGAGTACCTCTTTTCCAAAATCATTTGCACCATCAACAAAATTTTCTTGGTACTCTCTTTGAGATATTGTACGAAACTTCCAACTATCTTTTTGCTCTTTATGTTTGTGATATTTATTATATAAATTAATATGTGCTTTTGTAAGTGTAGGCTTTTGGATAATAATTTGTGTATCACTATTGCGTCGAATTGCTTTTCGTTGTGATTTGGTATATTTATACTCATTGACATTAATACGAATGCTTTTGCACTCATTACAGCCATTACAGATAGGGTGGAAGAAGTATTTGCCAAATCGTCTCCATCCACGATGAATTACAGCAGTAGTAAACTGTTGCGAGGCATAGGGGACATATTTATAGTTCATACGAACACTCTTGTCTGAAAGGTATGCACAGTCATAATCTAGCATAGAGAAATCTGTTGATGGTGGATTGAGTGGGTCTTGCTTGCTATTCATAACCGCGATTTTACCCAAATTAGATAAAATACACTTAATATTTATCTACCTAGGGCTTTTTTATGTTTCTATATCAACCTACAAATGGCTACTGTTACAATAGTGACTCTCTATTTTTATATGATTTTATGCAAAATTTCTCTCCTAAGGGTCGTCTTTTGGATGTAGGGTGTGGTGTAGGGATACTTTCGTTGCTTCTCTCTCGTGATTTTGATATAGAGACCTCTATTATAGACAAACAAGACTCAATGCTAAAATATGCCAAATATAATTTTGCTCTTAATAAGCAAGAGGTCTCTAGCTATTTAGGAGATTTTACAACAGCACAGTTTGCAGAGAAGTTTGATTTTGTTGTCTCTAATCCACCCTTTTATGATAGCCAAGTCAAGCAGACACAAAACCAACATCTTAATACTGCACGGTACGCTCATCATCTTCCATTTAATCTTTTTGCACAAAAAGTCAAAAAAATTCTCAAACCTAGGGGATGGTTTATCTTCTGTTATGATGCAAAACAGATAGATATTTTACTAAAAGAACTCAAAGAAAATAATCTTAATCCTGAGGTAATAGAGTTTGTCCACTCCAAAATAGACAAAGAGTCCAAGCTTGTAATGATAGCATCTAGGCTCAATTCCAAATCAATGACCAAAATATTACCTCCATTTATTGTAATGGATGAAGAGAATAACTACAAAGCCAAAGCTCTTAACGCCTTTGCACAGGCAGATACTTATAGTATAAAAGGAGACTTTTAAATAACTATAGTACTTATGGTATCTTTACAAGCAAAGAGACAATAGTTACTTATAGTGCTAATATATTTATACTGCCTTAATATTATCGTTTTCCCCACCCATCTCTTTTGGTAATTTTTCTCTTTTTGGAGGTGGGTTTTTGTTCTTTCTTCTTTTTGCCAAATGCTCCTGCTGTTTTCTCTTTTTTGGCAGGATTTTTTGACCTTGCACCTTTTTTGGATTCAACTTTGGGTGGGATATAGCCCTCTATAACCTCTTTGGGTATAGCAGACCCTAGCATCTTCTCTACGCCCCTAAGTGCCACAGACTCCTCAGGAGAGCTTAAAATAATAGCCAAGCCCTCTCTTCCTGCTCTACCTGTGCGACCTATACGGTGGATATAATCTTGTGTAAGATGCGGTATATCATAATTAATAACCACATCAAGCCCCTTAATATCCAATCCTCTTGCTGCAATATCTGTAGCTACCAAGACTCTTACTTTTTTCTCTTTAAAATCCAGTAATGCACGGCTCCTAGCCCCAGAGCTTTTGTCTCCATGGATTGTAGCACTTTTGAGACCACTTGCAATAAGCTCTTTGTATACAATCTCTGCTTCAGATTTTTTACGCACAAAAACCAAAGCTTGTTGATAATTTTTGGAACCTATAAGATAGCTCAATAGCTCCAACTTTTTGCTCTGCTCTACAGGGTGCAAAACTTGTCTAAGGTTATGTACAGTAGCCCCCATTTTAGCTACTTCTATCTGCAATGGTTTGATTAAGAGTGTATGACTAAGCTCTTTGAGTGTAGGAGAGAGTGTAGCAGAGATAAGAATATTTTGCCTTTTTGGCGTAAGCTCTCGTATAATTCCTGCTATCTCTTTTCTAAAACCCATATCCACAATGGTATCTGCTTCATCTAAGACAAAATACCCCACACCATTTAAATCAATATTTTTGCGTTCTAAATGCTCAATCAACCTCCCCGGAGTAGAAACCAAAATATCTATTCCCTTATCAATTGTTCTTTTTTGTGAAGCAAGAGGCAATCCACCATATAGAGCCATAGAAGTAAGTGGCAAAAAATGGCTATACTCTTTGCTAGATTGGGCTACTTGTTTGGCAAGTTCACGAGTAGGCACAATAATCAACGCCTGAATATAATGCCCACTCTCCTCTTTACGCTTTTGCATAATCTTTTCCAAAATAGGCAAAACAAATCCAGCAGTCTTCCCCGTCCCCGTTTGAGCCCCTGCCAACACATCTCGCCCACTCATCAAAGCAGGTACTAATTGAGATTGAATTTGAGTAGGTTTACTATACCCTTTGAGCTTAAGAGCTTTGATAATATCAGAAGATAATCCTAATGAAGAGAGTGGCATAAAAAGACCTCGTTTTTTACCGTTAGTATAGTTAAATAATGTTAAAAGATGAGTAGATTACCTATAGATAAGAAATATTTAGCTAGGATTAAAATATATGGAAATTTACAAGGAATCAAAATGCAACAAAAAGAATTAATAGTAGGTGGTGGGTGTTTTTGGTGTTTGGAGGCTGTGTTTGAGCTTTTGGATGGGGTGGAAGATGTGGTGAGTGGGTATGCTAATGGGCAGACTCTAAACCCTGATTATAGAGCTATTTGCACAGGGACTACAGGTCATGCAGAGGTTATAAAGATAGTGTATGATAGTTCAAAAATATCTTTAGAGCTGTTACTTGATATATTTTTTGAGATTCATAATCCAACAACACTCAACTACCAAGGGGCAGACAGGGGGACACAGTACCGTTCTACTATACTCTATACAGATGATACTATCAAAGCAAAAGCGATAGAAGCCAAAGAGAAAGCCCAAGCAAATTATAGTGATGCAATAGTTACTATTATAGAAGAGCTTGATACATTTTATCTAGCAGAGTCTTACCATCAAGACTACTATCAACACAATGCTACACAAGGCTACTGTATGGCAGTGATTGCACCCAAAGTAGCCAAACTTAAAGCTAATTGGAGTGATAGACTCTTAGTTGTTTAGGGTAAATGCTTTTACTTTAGAAGGTGTAGAGAGTTTTATTTGATAAAAGATAGAGCTATCATCTCCATACTCTTCGCCTTTGAGTTGCTTTATTGTTTTGATATTTGCACTGCTAAGAGCCTGTAGATTAATTTTACCAACCCTCTGATAAATCTACCAAAGTGTAACCCTCTAATGCTTTTTCATCCATTACTTTTTGAAGCTCTTTTATGGTTGGTCGTATCTCGTAAGTCTGTTTGTTATAAGCCGTACCTTTGGCAAAGACTCCCAACCATCTGCCTATACCAAATTTCATATCAGTAATCAAATACCCATCACTCCAATTTTTGCTAATTGCATTTGTGAACTTTTTCCAATCTGTTCGTACACTCATAGCATGTTCACTATACCCTATACCCTGAGAAAAAACTCCTAGCCAATGCCCCTCACCATACTCCATATCTACCAAATCAAACCCTTCTGCCCAGCGTTGTGAAATCTTTTTTTGGAAGTTAGCTAATTTTTTTTGTCGCTCAAAGGATTGGTTTGTATAGCCAGTATTTTTGGCAAATATTGCTACCCATTCGCTAAGACCATGCTCTACAGCTACTACATAGTACCCCTCTGCCCAGCGTTTTTGGATAGTATCACCCATACTCTCCCATCTTCCTGTTACATCATAGGCTTGTTGAGAGTTTTTGACTCCTTTGGAAAAAAGCACTACCCATTTACCATTACCATATTTAATCTCTGTAATAGAATAGCCTTCTATCCAGCGTTGTTTAATACGATCACTAATAACTCTCCACTGCATATTACTCTCTATTACTTGTCGAGTATATGAGCTATTTTTGGCAAAAGTACCTATCCATTTATAACGATATGCTTCATTGTCCTCAGCCATTAAAAAGCTCTTACTTACTAGTAGTAGCAACAGAGTAAAGAGTATATTTTTTATTATTTTCATCTTTTATTTCCTAATCTTTAAAGTTTCATAAATATTATATCTAAATATTTTATTTAATTCGTACTATCATAAAAAATAGCACAATTTTTACCCATACTTTTTGCCTTATACATCGCACTATCAGCATTTTTCATAACCTCTTGGGCTGTTCTTCCATCTTTTGGAATAATAGCAATACCCAAACTTACACCAACATAACTTACAGTATCCTCTATTTTTAGTGGTTGATTTATACTTTTTATTACTCTATCAATTAGCTTAAGTAGATCTTTTTTATATACTTCATAATCTTTCTCTTGATTTTCTAAAAGCAGTACAAACTCATCCCCACCTACTCTACCTACCTCATCACATACTCTAATAGACTCATGAAGCCTCTTGGCTACAATCTGTAATACTACATCTCCATGCTCATGCCCTAAAGAGTCATTAATAAGTTTAAACCCATCAAGATCAAGAAATATTAATGCTGAAATTGTTTGAGTTTTAATAGATTTTTGTATCTCTTCTTCTAATTTAAGACTTATACTTCTGCGATTTGCAACACCTGTGAGTGTATCAAAGTATGCTAATTGCGTAATCTCTTCTTCTTTTATTTTTCTATCTGTAATATCTTTATCTATACCTCTATAGCCCATAAATACTCCTTTTACAGAAAAGAATGCTGTACCACTCGTAAGTAAAACAACTCGTTGTCCATTTTTATGGAGATTAATATTCTCTAAATTAATAATAGATGTATGGTTTTTAAAGAGAGAGAAAAACATTTTTCCTATTTTTATCTTCTCATTCTCTTCCATCAAATCCATTGGGGTTTTTCCTAATATCTCTTTTGCAGTATATCCCAATATTTTCTCTACTTGATCATTAGAATAGGTATAAAAGCCATCTTTATTAACCTCCCAAACCCAATCTTTGGTATTCTCAACAAGAT
>JADGDQ010000083.1:2881-5463 GCA_016744805.1 Sulfurovaceae bacterium | reverse complement strand
GGCATGGTCTGCAATATTTGGAATGATACTATGGTACTCATCAATATAGTATCCTGCATTGTTTTCAAATGGTTTATCTATAAAGATAATATTTTTAATATTTTTTGTTTGTAAAAGGAGTGATATTTCATTATCATTATCAAATAATGAGGAATCGGCAAATGAAAAAGAGTATATAGAGTTATGAATTTTTTGTTTATATTGAGTTAAAGTAGTTACTACATCAACACTATATCCCATGCTCTCTAAAACAGCCTTAAAGAGCTTTCTCTCTGGGGTTGATTGTTTATAGAGTATAATATCAATTTTATTTTGTTGGGTTGTAACTTTATTAGGAAAATATTTTCGAAGCATATTCATCATAATAGGTAACTCTAAAGGTTTTGACAAAAAGTTATCCATCCCTTCACTAAGCATTCTTTCTCTGTCTCCTTTGAGATTATTTGCAGTAAGAGCAATAATTGGAATATGTGCTACTTTATATATTTCTTCATATTCTAATATGGCATGAGTGGCTTCTATACCACTCATAATAGGCATTTGAATATCCATTAATATAACATCATATTTATATGCCTTACGCATCTCAAAAGCCTCTTGACCATTATTTGCAATTTCTATACTAACACCCATAGAGGCTAAAGAGTGTTGAATAAGTTTCTGATTAATAATATTATCTTCGGCTACAAGCATAGTTAAGTCTTTGAAAGAGAACGAATCATTCTCCTCACTGCTTTTTGGAATCTCTAACTTCTCTGTGTTATTTGTTTTTAGATACATTATTGTATCAAGAGATTTTTGTATTTTTGTAAAATTTACAGGTCTAAAGATAGTAGTATCAACAAAGTCCAAAAGCTTTTTATCAGCACTTTTATTTAGATAGTGTTTAGATATATAAACTATTTTCATAGCATCTCTTGGATATTTTTTGAGTTCACTAATATTGACTTGGTCAACAAAAAGAACTCCTGGTCTACTTGATTCATCAAGAGAAAAAATATTATCAAGAGAAGAGTATTCAGTAAATGAGGCTCCTAGAAATTCAATATATTGTTTTATATTTTCTTTTTCTTTTTGGAGTAAAGAGTGTTTAGGCATATAAAACCCTACAATACAAGAGTTCTTTTTGAATATAAGTTCTTTCTCTTCAAGCATATCTAAAACAAAGAAAAACTCTGCACCTTCTCCTTGGATACTATGAATATCTAGCGTTCCTCCCATAGCATCAATAAATTTTTTAGAGATAGTAAGCCCTAGTCCTGTTCCTCCAAATTTACGATTTGTTGAAATATCTTCTTGTGAAAAGGCTTTAAATATATTAGATTTTTGTTCATCACTTACTCCAATCCCTGTATCTTTAACAAAAAACTTTAACCTTATTTTATTATTATTTAAACCTATTTTTTCTATACCTATGTCTATTACTCCATCCTCAGGTGTAAACTTGATAGCATTACTAATAAGGTTAATCAAAACTTGTGTGAGTTTGGTAGGGTCTCCTATAAGCTTTTTATCTATTTGTGGATCAATAAAAAGTTGTAAGTTTATATTTTTTTCATCAGCCTTTGCACCATAGGACTCAATTGCTGATTCAAAAGTTTCAAAAGGATTAAATGGAATCTCTTCAAGGTCTACTTCATTTTCTTGAATTTTTGCCAAATCAAGAATATCATTTACAATAACAAGTAAGTTTTCTGAACTGTTATCAATAATCTTAATAAATTGAGACTGTTCATCACTTAAATTTGTTTTTTTGAGTAGCTGTGTAAATCCTAAAATACCATTAAGTGGTGTACGAATCTCATGAGACATGTTTGCCAAAAAGAGATCTTTGGTTCTGTTTGCATCCAATATAGTATCAGCCATAAATTTATAAATCTTTATTTTATCTTTTTTGGCAATAATACTATTAAGTTCTTGTCGCTGTTCATCATTGAGGTTTAGACTAATATCGTTAATTGCCTCAATAAACTCTTTTGTCTCTTTTCTAACTAATCTAAAAACCATATTAATAATAAAAATGATAAATAAAATAAAAATAACAAATCCTATTTCAAGGTAAAACCTTTTCTTTTCTTGTAGAATATTATTAGTAGAAATTTGCTCTATTGAGGCTAGAATAAAGTCTTGAGCTCTTGATATTTCAGATATTTTTTCTGTTTGTAGTTGAAACCATCTATTCTTATCAATTGTACCTAAAGCATTATTTATAGAATCAAAGATAATTTCTGTTCGTATTTTCTGGACATTATGAAAATGTAAATTTTTATCAAAAATACTATTGAGCTTAGTTATAAAAACTTGCTTATCAAGTTCATTAAAATTAGGAATATTGTCTTTGGCAATAAGTGAATCCCAAATGATAAATTCTTGATTATTAAATGGCTCTTTTTTGGCTAATTTGTATGATATAAAACCTCTTTCTATCTGTACTATCTCTTTCATCTTAAGTATATTAATATAGATATCAAGAAGTTTTGTATTGGATTCTAAAGATTCTAACTGCAAAAACTTATCTAGTTTTAATTTTTTTATATTTATATAAAATTGATTTTCACTATTTTTATTACTAAGTGTTTCTT
>JADGDQ010000083.1:0-2871 GCA_016744805.1 Sulfurovaceae bacterium | reverse complement strand
TTTGGTTTCAAGTATTTTATCTATTATAGAACGAGAAAAATTCTCAATATATTTTGTGAAAAAGTAGTTATTAAATTCTATGGTATTAAGTTTGATTCGGCTTCTTACCTGTTTGAGTTCTTTTAGATTATCAAATAGATCTACCCCATCACTTGCCTGAGAATTTGATTGTAGAAGTAACATTATTTTGTCAACTTCTTTTTGTTGTTTTTGTAGTTTTGTAAATGCTTTTTGGTCTTCTGTATTGACACGATACAAAACTGAAAGATCTCTCTCTTTATCAAGATTAGAAAGAAGCTTATTAAGGTTTTTAAGATAAATAATTTTACTTTCTGCCAAAGATGCATTCTTTAATTCATTATAACTTAAAAATGAATAGTATGATAGAATAAAAAAAAGAAAAATAAATGGTGCTAATATAAAGGTTTCAAGAATTTTATTATTATTCATTATTGATTCTTACTATGATAGTTTTCTAGGGTTTGTGCATTGGCTCTTACCTCTACTGAAGACAAAGAGATAATATTAGGAATTTTTAACTCTTTTCCACTCTCAAAGAAATTTTTTAGCACCTCCCAATTTCTTTTTAATAGTTTTAAATCATTAATATTTTTATCAAGATATTTATATTTACTAATGTATACAAGATCTTTATCCATATCTATAATGGCTTCATGTAACATCTCTTTATAGACGCTATTATCATCTTCTATTAATGTAGCAAAATAATATTTTGTCATTCTCTCCACTAAAAAAGATATATCTTTCATCTTAATAAGCATTTTTTCTTCATTTGATGGAATATAGTTAAGATTCATACTTATCATCTGTGCACCTTCTAATAGTACCTCGCTATAATCTAACATTAATGCAGGATTATCTTTATTAAATGGATCTTTTAGTACCTCTTCTATTTTTTCTTTACTATAATCTAAAAAAGTAAGAATATCTTTTGAATCTTCATCTTTTGTTGATTTAGCAATAAGTCTAAATTGTTCATCTAGTTTATATATACTTTTTTGAATAAGTGCTTTTTGACTTTTTTTTGCTGGATTATCATAATAATAGAGATAATTTTTTACAATCTCTTGACTATGAAGACGAATGTTTTCTGATGCCTCCAAAAGAGATACTTGTGTTCGAATTGATGCTCCATAAAGAGATGTGTATGAGAGTATGAGTATAAAATAAAATACCTTCATATTATTTTCCATTATTAACATAAAGAGTAACGATAGCATCCATTTTGGAAGTAATATCATCAGTAGTAGAGAAGACTATTTTTGGTAAGCCACCTTTTTTGATATTAAGATAAAACTTATAGACAATTTTCCACATTTTAGCTACTTTTTGAAGTTCTTCTTGAATCTTCTTAGAGTTATTTTTGTTTACTAAAAGCTTGTTGAGAATAGTGTCAAACTCTTTGACACTCTCTTGCATTTGTGTAATAGTATTATCATCTTTAATTCCTGCTTGATAGGCTATATAGTATTTTGCGATTCTTTGAGATAGCATTCTTTGTTTTCCTGCTATATCAATAATCTCATTAGAGACTTTTTCTTTTGTAAGGGCTTGAACAACATAATCACTACCTTCTAATAATGATTCACTTAAATCCAAAATAATAGTACCATTATCTATACTGTACTGTTCTTGTGAAAGTGTATCAAACTCATTTAAGCTCATATCAACAAATGCAATAAGGTTTTTAATCTCTTCATCTTTAATATCTTTATTAAGTCTCTTTTGCGTACTTTTAAAGTCGACTAAACTCTTTCTAAGTTGTTTAAGTGCTTTACTTTTATTTATCTTTTGACCTGCATAAAAATAATCTTTTGCCATTCTTTGTGAAAGCATTCTCTGTTTTCCTGCAAGATTGATAAGTTTTCCCTCTTTTGTAGATATTTTTGCAACCTCTGTATTCTCTGGATTAGCAAGAGCTATTGTTCCAAAGCATAAAATACTTACTAGTATAATCTTTATTGTTCTATTTATCATTGTTTTTCCTTACTTTACTTCTACATAGAGTTTTGTAATATCGTTCATCTTTTTAGTAATTTTATTAGAAGAGCGAGCAATAAGGCTAGGTATATACTTTTTTGATTTTGATGCACCTAACACTTCAAAAAACATAAAGTCTTTTTTTACTGTTAATAATCCACTCTTTATCTCTTCACTATTCTTAGGAAATGATAATAGTTTCTCTTGAGCTGTACTAAACTCCTTGATTGATTCTTGAAGCTTACTATCATCTATTCCTACATCCCATACTTTAAGCATATAAAGGCTTCCTAATCTTTGAGAGAGCATTCTTTGCTTTCCTGAGATATTAATAATCTCTCCTGTACTCTCTTTTGCTGTTGCGGTTATAGAATTAGTTGCTTTATGTGATGCAGATAATAGCTCTTCTACTAACTCAAATATCTCTACAACTTTACTTTTATCTGGTACAGCTAGGAGTTTGGCTTTTAGTGGAGTCCAAAGAGCTTTTACTTTGGCTAAATCTTCTGATGATTGTTTATCTTTACTATATACTATTAGCTCTTCTAGTGTTGTTTCAAAGAGTTGGCTAGACTTAGTAAGTTCTTCCTTTGGATGTCCAAATTTAATACTCATACCAATCATAGAGTAATCTTTCATCATCCGTTGAGAGAGCATTCTTTGTTTTCCTGCTTTATTGATTGCATCATTAATTAAAGTAATCCCACCTTCAGCAAAACCCATAAGAGATATACAAATTGCTACTATTAAAAATTTTATTGCTTTCATAACTATTTTCCATTATTAACATAAAGAGTAACGATAGCATCCATTTTGGAAGTAATATCATCAGTAGTAGAGAAGACTATTTTTGGTAAGCCACCTTTTTTG
>JADGDQ010000034.1 GCA_016744805.1 Sulfurovaceae bacterium | reverse complement strand
TTGTTTGTCGTTTAGGTGGTGATGAATTTTTAGTTATGTGTCCAAATACAGACTTGGATGGTTCACTTAAAATTGCTGAAATAGTAAGAGAGCGGGTAAAGAATCTTGATCTGGATATTTGGAATTCTAGTATCAGTGTAGGAGTTGCATCCCTCACCAAGCAAACAAATGACTTTGAAGAGCTGATCAAATCAGCAGACGAAGCCCTCTATATCTCAAAAGAAGATGGCAGAAATTGTGTAAGAACAAATTTTTTATAACTGACCTTAGAGACTTTGGAAATATTTTTGCTATGAGAATAGTCAAAATACATTAAATTTACTAAAACTCATACTAACCTATGACAAATTATTGATAATAATTTTATTTCTTCCACTCCTTTTGTGGGGGGATTTCGTATTAGGAAGATAGGTATTAATATAAAAAGCAGAGAAAAATATAGACAGAGTATCTATCTATTTTTAGTTGAAAAGTCAAGATAAGAAGAACTAAAGCAACAAGTATAAAGAGCTTTAGAAGTCTTAGGAAAATAGATAGTAAATTTTTGATTCTCAAAGTATATATATACTTTGAGATTCTCTATTCCCCTATATATATCTGACGCGGTCGGGCTATTTTCATTGTTCTATCTTTTTTGAACTCTATCCATTGGGTAATCCATCCAGTGGTTCTTCCAATAACAAAGAGAGGTGTAAACATAGACCTAGGGATACCAAGGGCGGTAAAGATAACACCAGAGTAGAAGTCTATATTTGGATATAAATTTCTTTTGATAAAGTACTCATCATGAAGAGCTATATCTTCTATTTTATGGGCTATCTCCATAAGTCTAGAGTCAAGTTGGAGTTCATCTTTGAGTTGGTCTTGGAGACCTTTGAGTATTTTGGCTCTTGGGTCAAAGTTTTTGTAGACTCTATGTCCAAATCCCATAAGTCTAAATGGGTCATTAGGGTCTTTTGCTTTTGCAATATATTTATCTACATTCTCTACACTTCCTATCATCTCTAGTTGTGCAATTACAGACTCATTAGCCCCCCCATGTGCTCTTCCCCAAAGTGCAGAGATACCAGAACTAATAGCTACATAAGGATGGGCTCCTGTAGAGGCTACACTTCGCACAGTTGTGGTAGAGGCATTTTGTTCGTGGTCAGCATGGAGAGTAAAGATAGTATCGAGTGCTTCTATCTCAATATCTTTGATTTTCTTCTCTCCTTCTAGTTCGATACGCATCGTTCCCCCCGGATATGCACGAATCATATAGAGAAAGTTTTCACTAAAGCTTCTCTCTATATCAGGATGAATAAATGGTGCACCTATAGAGTGTCTGTAGGCAAAAGCAGCAAGAGTAGGCATCTTGGCAATAATCCGTCGTGCCATCTCTTGGTAGCCATCTTCATCTGCTATATTGAGGTGGTCATAATAAAAAGTAGAAAGAGCAGCTGTAGCAGAAGAGAGTGTTGCCATAGGGTGTGCCCCTGCTGGGAATGCTTGAAAGAGGTGTCGGAGGCTCTCATGAAGCAAAGAGCGGTGACGAATCTCTAGGTCAAACTCTGCTAACTCTTGTTTGTTTGGAAGTCTTTCATTGAGCAGAAGGTAGCATGTTTCAAGATAACTATGCTTTGTAGCAAGTTCTCCTATCTCTATACCACGATAACGAAGCTCTCCTTTGAGTCCATCTATAAATGTTATTTCAGATTTACAACTTGCGGTTGATGTAAATCCATTATCATAAGTAAATTTTCCTGTTTGAGAATAAAATGAGGATATATCAATAGCACTAGGACCTCTTGTTGATTGTATAACATCAAATTCGTATCGTTTGCCAGTTTGGTTGTCAATCATTGTAAATGTATTTTCTTTCATAAACTTCACCTATATTTGAGAATAGAAATATTTTAGTTACTTCTTGCTTACTCTTGCGTTAAAAGTGCTAATTAAAGCTAAAAACTTTTGATTTGTGATAGATTATATAATAAAGAGTAAAATAACACCGAATATAATTCTATAGATACCAAAAGCTACAAATGTAAATCGTTGCAAAAATGCAAGAAATAGTTTAATAGTAATGTAAGCTACGACAAAAGCAACAATAAAACCTATAATAAATGCTACCCAATTTGCATCAGCAAAATCTTTGTAATGTTTGAGCAGATCATAGGCAGTAACTGCACCCATAACAGGAATAGCAAGTAAAAATGAAAACTCTGCACTACTTTTTCTATCCATACCTGTAAGCATTCCACCAATAATAGTAGCACCCGCACGACTAGTTCCTGGAATAAGAGAGAATATTTGTGCCACTCCTATCCATAATGCTTGGCTATAGCTTACCTCTTCTACATGAGTTGTGTGGCTTTGGTCTTCTTTATAAAACCTTTCTACAATCAAAAAGATAAATCCACCAACTATAAACATAATAGCAACCACTTCTACAGAAAAAAGAGCTTTAATATAATCTTTAAATATAAAACCAATAATAGCTAATGGAAGAAAGGCTAGGAGTAGCTTTTTCCATAACTCTATTTGGGAGAGTGTTATTTTATCACGATAGATAAGCATTACAGCAAGAATTGCTGCAAATTGAATAATCACCTGATAGGCTTTAATAAGCTCACTCTCTTGTATTCCAAAAAAGTCACTTGCAATAATCATATGTCCTGTAGACGATATGGGTAAAAACTCTGTAAAGCCTTCTATAATTCCAATAATTATAGCCTGAAAAATATCCATTATGTTCCTTATATCATAGTATTAAAATAACTACTATCTTTTTGTAGTAATGATTGTGGTGTTCCACTATCAACAAGCGTTCCATTTTCTAAAACAAAGATAAGTTCAGCACTTTGAATAGTACTAAGCCTATGGGCAATTGTAATCACTGTTTTGGGTGCTAAAAACTCCTCTAAAGCCTTAAATAGTTTGAGTTCTGTATGTACATCAAGAGCAGAGGTGGATTCATCAAAAATAACCACTTTTGGGTTACTCAAAACCATTCTAGCAATAGCTACTCTTTGGCGTTGTCCTCCACTTAGTTTGATACCATCTTTTCCTACTATTGTCTCTAATCCATCTTCTAGGTAGGCTATGACTTCATCTAGTTGAGCTATAGAGAGAGCATTTTTGATTGCTTCATCACTATACTCTTCACCTAAAGTTATATTAAATCTCATAGTATCATTAAAGAGTTTAGGGTGCTGGAGTATAAGATGAATATTATCTCTAAGAGTTGCCATCTCTATTGTATTGTAGCGAGTATTATTATAGAGTATATTCCCCTCTTTGATAGGGTAAAAACCTACTAATATATTTGCAAGTGTTGTTTTACCACTGCCACTTGCTCCCACTAATGCTACATGAGAGCCTTGTGGAATAGAAAGAGAGATATTATTAAGAATAGGCTTCTCTTTGAAGTATGAGAAGTTGAGGTTTTCTATTTGTATCCCTACGGATTGCTCTTTTTCAAATGGGTTATGAGCATCCTTTATAGTAGGTTCTTGCTCCATAGCAAAAAGAGTATTGATTCGCCCACAAGAGGCTTTGGCATTGGCTAAGGCATATTGAAAATTAATAATATCCTGAGTAGGGGTCATCATCACCCATAAATATCCAAAAATAGCAAGCATCAATCCAATACTTAAATCACTATAGGCTACAGCTAAGATACTCACAGCTCTAAATATCTCATACCCACTCAAAAAGATAAGAAAAGAGAATCTAATAGCTCTATCACTTTTGTATCCAAAGGCTATAGAGCTATCTCGAAGCTTCTTGGCTTGGGTGCTAATGCGTGTAAAAAAATAAGACTCTTTATTGGCTGCTTTGATTTGGTGAAAGAGTTCTAATGTTTCCCCTAGTGTAGATTGGAGTACCTCTATGGCACTATTCTCTTCTTTTTTGAGTTTACCTACATTTCGTGCTAACTTAGCTGTAAAAAATATAACAATAGGATTTGTTAAAAGGATAAATATAGCTAGTTGCCAATGAATCATCAATAGCACCACAGCAGTAAAAATAAGTGTAAGAGTAGAGATAATAAATTTACTCACCGTTGTGCCAATAAAGCTATCAATTGTATTTATATCAGTGACTATCTTGGCACTAATAGCTCCCGGAGAGACCATCTCATACTCTTTGAGCGTTACTCTTTGCAGGTGAGAAGTAGCCTTGATGCGTAATTTGTAAGATATATCTTTGGAGATACTCAAAAATGTTTTTACCTGTATCACATTGAGCAAAAATCCTAGAGACCGCATCACAAGTGTAAGGATAAGAAAAAATAGTACATACCCACCAAGTGATAACTCAAAAAGATATTCAGCTACCCATCCTGTCATAGCACTACTTTTTTGCAAGAGCAATTCGTCTACTAATATAGGAATAAAAAGAGGTATCGTTACAGTCATAAGTGTGGCTAATATGGCTACGATATTTCCTTTTATAAGAGCATTTTTATAGGTGAGTCCCTCTTTTAGGATACTGTTAATAGTACATTTTTGATACAAAATTATGACCTTAGTTTTTACTTTTGAGTGTTAATTCATAGACCCACTGATGCAAATCAAACATATCTTTATAGATAGTAAAACATGTATCAATTATTTGGCTAGAGTAAAAAATTTTTGTAGGTTTGAATGAGGTATATGCAAACATAGCATTATAAAGTGAGAGGTAGCTATGGGACTGATCTATCTGAAAACCTAAGGGGTAGCGTTTGTAGTGAGGTTGAGGAATAATATAGCCTTTTTTTTGAAGATTTTGGAGTATACTATGAAGTTCTATTCGTTTGGATTTATCTTGAATATATTCCCTGTAGGTACTCAAAAGAGGTGCTTTGAAATTGCGTATACCAGAAGCTATAAAAACCTCTTGACTATCATAGTGCATATAAAAGCTACTGCTTTGCATTCTATGACCATCCCCTTGCCAAAATATAATACCTATACGAGTTTTGATAGGGTCAGCAAGATGAAATCGTGCATCTTTATAAATACGAAAGAGTGATTTATTGATTTTTGGTATAGCATTGATAGAAGGAACTAATATTTGTAGATGTTCTCCCATCTCTTGAATAAAAGCTTTGTTTGGAGTCACAATAAGATTCTCATAACGATCTTTATTACTCTTAAGCCACTCTTTTGAGTTGTTAATTAAAATTTCATCAAGGAAGGTTGTTCCTTCCTCTGGAAAGCCAGTAAAGTGCATCAAAAAACTTTAACGGTATCGAGAACGATTAGAACGGTTATAAGTAGTAGGTCTATTATAATTATTAGATCTATTATAGTTTTGTGAACGGTTATAATTTCCTGAACGATTATTTCTAGCTCTTGAGTGGTTGTTATAGTGTCCATGTCGTCCTGATTGTGCTGTATATCGACGACCATTATGGTAGCGGTAGTTTCCTGTATAGTAGTGACCACTTCTAAGTCTTCGTCCATTATAATAGTAATAGCCATTACGGTATGAGCCACCATAATAGTATCTACCACCATAATAATAGTAAGGTCTACTATCATAATAATAAGGGTTACTATATGATGCCATAGCTGCACCTGCTATGACTCCAGCAGTTGCCCCTGCAGCCAATGCTTGCTCCTCGGGAGTACACCCTGTAAAGATTAATGTAGAAGAGATTACTGCAATTAATCCAAACTTTTTTATACTTTTTCTCATTGTAACTCCTTTAATAGTAAAATAATAACTCTATTCATTATAGCTAAAGTCAATTTAATTTTATCCTAAAACTTTTAGTTTAATTTTTTGCCACCAAGTAAGAGGGGGTTTGGACGCTTCTTTTTTTTGGAGCTTGTGAGCTATTTGGAGATTGTGTTCCAAAAGTAATTTAGCTTTTTTTATATTTTTTGCTTCAAAATTATTGAGCATCTAAAACCTTTTCTATCTCTTGCATAGCATCTTCATTTTTAAGTCTAAATTTAATCTCTATTCTTCGAGACGCATCTTTGTCCTCTTTGCCATCTATTTTTATAGCATCAAGATACGACCTTCCACTTGCACTAATAAGTGGTTTGATATTATGTTTATGAGAAAAGTCTAAACTTAAAAGATAATGCATCACCGCAAAAGCTCTTTTTTGTGAGAGGTCTAAGTTATACAAATAGCCACCATCGCTGTCTGTATGACCTTCAACTATAATTCTATCAATATGTGATTTAATAGCAGGGCTTGTAACAAGAGTACCTATATATTTTTCAAAACTCTTTTTGAGTGTTTTCTCAGCTTGTGGTTTGAGTTTGGCACTCCCTTTATCAAACAAGATATTTGAAGAGAGTCGTAAAGAACCATTTTTTGGATCTATAGATATTTTATCTCCTAACTCTTTTTTAAGCGCTGATATAACCTTGATTTTAATACCTGTAAGGCTTTTGATTTTGGCTTTTTGTTTTTGTAGGTTCTCTACTATACGGTTATACTCTGTCTCTTTCTCATCAAGAGCATTCATAATATGGAGCATCTGTTCTTCTTTGAGTTTGATAGTACTGTTTTGGTCTGTGAGTTGACTAGAGAGTATAAGTATTTTATTTTCATAAGATTTAAGGCTATTTTTCTGTTTTGATGCAGTATCATTCGATTTTTTGAGTAAATTTTGGGCTAAAATAATCTTACCATTGAGTCTATCTCTGTGAGTATTTGCATCAAGAAGAAGCTTATTAAGTTTTTTTATCTCTTGATCTTTAAAAATAAGTTCTTTATTTTTTTTGAGAATAGTTTTTTCTTGCGTTGTAAGATTACCATCTTTATTTTTCATAAGCTCTTCTTTGAGCTTTACTTCTAGTGTTAACTCTTTGAGTTTTGTCATCTTCTCCTCTAGGAGAGTCTCTGCTTTATCTAATCTATCCTCTTTGGTATGGAGTGTACTTTTGAGAATAATTGATTTTGATACAATCGCACCAATAAGCAAAATAAAAACAAAAAGGAGACCAGCCATAAGGTCTGCGTAAGATATCCAAAAGTTACTATCTTCTCGTGCATCGTTTTTCCTAAACATTTTGCATCCTACTTTTTATCGTTTTCTAGTTTCCAAAGTCGTAAGTTCTCTTCCATCTCTTGATTTTGTTTACTAATTACAAGTGCAAACTCCGAGAGTTTCTCTACTACTTCTCCCACTTCACTATCTATTTTGATAAATGTACGATCTACAGAGTTATCAAAGTTCTCAATTACCTCTTGTACTTTGACAGCATTTTGATTAAAGCCTTCAATATTGCTTTTAATTTGTGATACTGCATTAATACTCTCTTGTCTTCCATGAATGAGTGTAATGGTCTCTCTAAGTTCTTGTGAGGCTACTTGCATTTTTTGTGTTAAGACTCCAAAACTATGTGTCGTCTCATCAATAATAGTTTTATAGTTTTTAAGATACTGCTCATTAAGTTCTCTAATAAAGTCTAGATTAAATGTATCTTTGAGTGCTTGAACAATCTGTTGGTCTTTAAACTCTGCTTGTTGGTGTTCATGTTTTAGGAGTTCACTTCTTTTCCATATATGTTTATTATATAACCTTTCTAAATCATATAATGTTTTATCTACTTTTGCTGATCCTCTTTTTTCGAAATATGTCCAAAGAAGTGAGAGAAAGATACCGTATATAGAGGCATAAAAAGCTGTTCCTATTCCTGAAAGAAGCACTGTAATCTCTTTGTCAAGAGCATCAACATCTTTGACTGTAAAATCTGGCATAGAGAGTGCTATAGCTATAAATGTACCCAAAATTCCTAGCATAGGAAAGATACTAGAAGCAACTTTGGCAAAGTTATCATTTCTAAGCTCTTTATAATAGTCACTTAAAAAGTCATGGATAATTAGTGTTGACTTTGTCTCACCCATAATAGTTAGGGCATTATCACGCAATCTCTCTTTGAGTTCACTCTCCATCTTATCAAATGACTCTTTCATTTTACAAACGGTATAGTTAGCATTATGCTTGATAAAAAAACTAAAGATAATAAAAATAAGAAAGATAATAAAAAGTGTATGCATCTCTACATTAATTGGAATAAGACCTAAGTAACCTGCTAATAGACCTATAAAAAATAGTAATGGTAAGATTAGTATAACACTAAAGTGTGGTAAACAGTTGTTTTTAGTTTCAGTTTCTATCTCTATCATAGTAGTAATCCTTTATAAAAATAATTTCAAGTAAGCTAGTAGCTATTTAACAAGCGATCCCCAAGATACAGAGTTAAACTTAGCATCAAATACTGCTGGTGTACCTCTTACTTCTAGTTCATTCATTGCTTTTTTAGATTTTTCTATCATTCTTTTTGTAGACTCTACTGTGATAAATGGTTTTTTTTCATCAATAATAAGTGTTTTATACTCTTGAGAATTATCTACCATTACGGCCTCAAATCTTTTTTTCTTTTGCTTATCATCTTTACCTTGCATGATCCACTCAACCATAGCAGGTGCTTTTTTGTGGTAAGGAAGAGGATAGAGTATTACATGGACTCTGTACTCTTCTAGTTTTCCTTTTGCAGATTTTTCAAACTTGATACAGTAAGGACACTCAGGGTCAGTTACAACATAGAGGTCTTTTTTCCCTTTTCCATAGCTAAAAGAGATACCCTCTTTTATAATAGATATATCTTTAGGAAAAGAGAGTACTTTTCCATCTTTATCATAACCTTGACCAATATAGACAGCAGCAGTTTTTTTATCTACAAATGCTTTAAGAGGTTTTATCCCTCTTTTTGTTTTTGTCTCAAGTTTCAAGAAATATACAGAATCTTTATCTAAACCATCTTTGATTGTAATTGTAGGCTTGTTGAGTGTTATAGAATTTTGTTGTATCTCTAGGAGTTTTGCTTTACTTAACATAGTATCTACAGCATTAGCTCCCGTAAAGACTAGAAGAGCTAGAACCATAGGTATGTATCTATTTTTTTGCATTATGTAGACCTTTTGAATTAATTTAAGGACTATTATAGCACCTTTTTTTAACTTTCCAAAAGTTTTATAATATTTTCAATAGGTCTTCCTATTGTAGCAATACTATCTTTAATCACAATAGGTCGCTCAATAAGCTTAGGATATAAAACTAAAGCCTCTATAAGTTTTTGATTATCTATTTCGTCTTTTAGTTTGAGTGTTTTATAAATCTCTTCTTTTTGACGCATAAGATCTCTAGGTTTCATATTGAGCATATCTAAGAGTTCTTCTATTTGAGTATATGTTATATCTTCATCTAGATACTTTACAATAGTTAGCTCAAGATTTTGTTTGTTAAGTAGCTCTAGAGCATTTCTTGATTTACTACATTGTGGGTTATGCCATAGTGTGATAGTAGGCATTGTAATCTCCTTTTATTTTATAATAATGTATCCATAGTCTGTTTTATTAGTTTCATATCTATAAAAGCTTCTTTTTTGAAAGAAGGGTTTCGTAGAAGATAACTAGGGTGAAGTGTGGCAATAAGTGTATATCCATCTTGCTTTTTTAAAATACCTCTTGCTTTGTCAAGTGGAGTATCGTCCCCTGAAAGATACTTATAGGCATTTGCACCCAAAGTTACAACTATCAAAGGCTTGATAGTCTCTATTTCTTGTTTTAAGTATGCCAAGCAGGTATGTGCTTGTGTAGGTGTTGCTAGTTGATTATTCGGTGTATGGCATTTTAGAATATTTGTAATATAAACTTCACTTCTAGAAATAAAGAGGACTTTTTCTATCATATTTGTCAAAATTTCTCCTGTTCGACCAACAAAAAGCTGTTTTACACTCTCTTCAACCGAGCTAGGGCTTTCTCCTACAAAAAGTATTTTTGCCTGAGGATTTCCTTCGCCAAAGAGAACACTTTGACGAGATTTACTAAGTTCACAAAGGTGACAATTGGAAGCTTGTTTTTGAAGCTCGCTTAAAGAAGAAGGAAGCATAAGAGGAGAATCTTCTATAAGAGAGGGAGTAATATCACTATATCTATATCCCAATTGTTTGAGTTGATACAGTTGCTTTAATAAAAGAGCATTTTGTAGATTTCTCACCTAATTAACAGCCCCGATTATCAACATAGTGTAGTGCTTGTTTGAGCATAGTTTCATTTACATCACCCATCTCACGGCTAATATCATCTATTGTAGGACAGGTTACAGGTAGACCATTAAAATAATCAGAAACACCATCAGAGTTTTCTACTTTGAAGTTAATAAGGTAGTAGATATTATCATTATAGACTGTTCCCATCATACCTACAGGTTTTCCATGTGTTGTCGATCCAATAAGTGCTACGCTTACTCCCAAAGAGCTAGCTGATATAGCATTAATAACCGTTTCACTAGCTGAAACACTATCATTGGTTACCAAAAAGAGTACCTCTTTGAGGTCTAAGCTATTGCTATCAGTCTCAAAGGTATTCACACTATTTTTATCACTATTTGCACTATTCCATATTGAGCGAAACTGTACAGCTCCATCTCTATCTCTTACTAATTTATCCAAGAGGATAGAGGCAGTATTAAGATAACCACCATGATTATATCGCATATCAATGACTAAAGTATCTATCTGGTTTTTATAGAACTCATCAAAGATAGGTTCTATTTCTAAAGTAGCATCATCTGAAAATGAATCAAAACGAAGGTATCCTACACTTTTGCCTAAGTTCGTTGTAACTATAGAGCCTTGTGCCACATTATAATTGAAATACTGAGGTGTTAAAGAGAGATAAATATCTATACCATTTCTATTAATCTGAAAAGTAGTTACTTTCCCTTTTTGACCTATTGCACTTTCAAAAACTTCCTCAGAAGCCATCTCTCCATTGATTGTTACTAATATATCACCTCTTTGAAATCCTGCTTTATCTGCAGGAGAGTTAATATCAATAAGAGCGATACGAAAGTTACCATTAATATCAAATCGTGGATATAATCCATATCCATAAGTAGTTTGCTCATAAAGACCATAAGAGTTAGCACCAACACTTACATAACTCCATTTATCAAGAGGTTTGTAAGTTAATGTATCTATCATAGTTTGTGGATCAGTATAGAGTACAGAGTTAAAAGGACGAGGTGTATGCTCACTCCAATAGTACTCTGTTAAAAAAAGATTATATAAAAAATCTTTTTCATCTTGCTCAAATGTATTAGAAAAGGAGTCGTTTATAACTACAGATTCACTTACAATAACATCTCCTGAGTGCAGTTTATCCTGAGAACCACAAGAGATAAGAGACATAGCTATAAATAGTAATAAGAGTAGTTTTTTGGTTTTATAATACAAAGTATCTCCTTTTATGTACTAAAGTAAATTAGCCTCTATTATAGAGACGCTTCTCAATAAATAAACTAGAAGAAAAGTTATTTTTATATGCTTTAGCCAATGCTAAAAGTGCTAAATCTGCTAGTGGTTCAATAATAACTACAAGCATATAAGCAGATCCAAAACTAGCAATAGATACCAAGTTGGTTAATGCAAATCCTTGACCATACAGAGCCCAAAACGCAACCCATAATACTATTCCACTTTGATATGCTAAAGAGAGTTTTAGTACCTGAGCATACTCTAATTGTGTATAGGGTACATCTTGAGGTATAACTTTTTTGGCTAAGTAAGATATAGCCACTAATGGTACTATAAGAGTAGTGATATTCATACCATATTGTGGAAGATCAAATGGTGCAAAAAGAAGACCCTGAGCTAAAAGTCCTACTATCAGACCAATACTTGCAGGGGCTACCCCAAAAAGTAAGAAGAGAGTAGAACCCATAATAAGGTGTACTTCAGAAACACCTACAGGATAATGGGGGAAGACTTCAAAGAAAATAAAAACCATAAATGAAGCTAATAGGGATTTACCTAAAAAAGAGAGTAGGGTAGTAATTTTGATACTATCATAAGAGATTTTTGCTATTGCTAAAATTGAAGCTGATGCTGTTGCGTATGAGAGTGCTATTTTGGTAGCATCTACCATTCCTGGTTCTATATGCATTGTATTTCCTTTAAGAACTATATTTTTATAGAGATCAAAATTATACAATATTTTTCTGAAAAGATATATTGAATGAGTCATAGATAACCACTCTAGAACAATGTCATCAAAATATCTTGTAATTAGAGCATGTCTTTAGGATATGAGTGATATAATCTGTGAATTTCACAAAAAAAGAGAAAATAATGGTTAATTATCAGTTACTTTCAGAACAGACTAAAACTCTTTCATTATTAATTGTTGAAGACTATGCTCCATTGCGTAATGAATTAGAAGAGGTTATGGAAGATTTTTTTGACAAAGTTATTGCTACTTCTAATGGTGCAGAGGCATTAACTCACTATTATGATTATTATCAAATACATAAAAAAGGGTTTGATTTAGTTATATCAGATATACAAATGCCATCAATGGATGGGATAGAACTCTCTAAGTCTTTACGAAAGATAGATAGAAATCAGCAAATAATTATTTTATCTGCACATACAGATAAAGAGTATCTTTTAGAATTGATAAATTTAGGAGTGAGTCAATTTATAGTAAAGCCTATTGATTATGATGAACTCTTAACAATGTTATCAACAGTTATTGCGAACAAACCATTGATTCAAAATGAATATTATCCAAATGATGAAAGAGTATCAATTGTTCAGTTAGGTGATGGATATGATTGGGATAAAGAGAACCTTCTTCTTGCTAAAGATGGTAAATCCATAGAACTTACACGCCATGAACTTTATCTTTTACGGCTTCTTGTAAGTTCAGGACATATTATCTGTAATAATGATATTATGGAGGACTTTTATAGCAATGGTATAGATATTAGCGAAAATAGTATTAGAAATCTTGTTTTTAAGTTACGCAAAAAGCTTCCAGCAAATATTATATCAAGTGTCTATGGTATGGGGTACAAATTAAGTATTATCAATGAGTAGGTATGACTAGTATAATACTATAATGACATTCCTATAGTATACTAGCAACTAAAAAAGGTTACATCATGAAGTCTGATAAAAATGTAATGAATGGTATTCAAGATATATTAGGTTTCTGCCAAACACTAACCATACTCTATGTAGAAGATAATGATGAGGTACGCCAACAGACCAAAGAGATGATGGAGGGGTTATTTTTTAGAGTATCTTCTGCTAAAAATGGAAAAGAGGGTATTAAAGAGTTTTCTAGGTACTATCAAGAGACACAAGAGTTTTATGATATAGTTATTACCGATATTGAAATGCCTATTATGAATGGATTAGAGATGAGTGAAGCTCTAATGAAAATTAATGAAAAACAAATTATTATTATAAATTCAGCATATAGTAACGCAGATAATTTACTACAGCTTATTGAATTAGGTATTAGCTATTTTCTTCCTAAGCCCCTACATTTTAAACAACTATTCAAAATTTTAAAGAAAGTTTCAACACTTATCTATACAGTTAGACTTAATAATAATTATGCCAAAGAGTTAGAGTCACTTAATACAAAACTTAATACAACAGTTTTAGAACTTAAAAATTCTATAGAAGTAGCACAGATGGCAACTAAAACTAAGGATGATTTTTTTGCAAATATATCGCATGAAATTCGTACACCTATCAACGCTATTATAGGTTTTACACATCTAGCTTTAGAGACCAATCTTGACAATCAACAATCTGATTATCTTGAAAAAATAAAAAACTCTAGTGATCATCTTTTAGGCTTAGTCAATGATATTTTAGATTTCTCTAAAATAGAGGCAGGAAAACTTGAAATTGAAAATATTGAATTTAATATCAATACTACTTTAGATAATGTCTCTAATATGATTGCACTTAAAGCCCAAGAGAAGGGATTAGAAGTTATTTATGATATTGATAATAGTGTTCCTGCTCTTATTAAAGGAGATCCTTTACGATTAGGTCAGATTATTATTAATCTTATGAATAATGCTGTTAAGTTTACAGATAAGGGTGAAATTACACTTAAAGCCAAAATGTCTCCTTTACCCAAAAACAAAAAGCTTCTTATTTTTGAAGTAATAGATACAGGAATAGGTCTAAAGCCTGAACATGTGGATAATCTTTTTCAATCTTTTTCACAAGCAGACAGTACAATTAGTCGAAAGTATGGTGGTACAGGTTTGGGATTGAATATATCAAAACAACTTGTAGAGCTAATGGGTGGTAATATAAGGGTTATGAGCGAGCATGGTGTTGGGAGTAGGTTTGTCTTTTCTATAGTTACAGAACAACCACACCTTAGAAGCTATAGACTTCCTTCTAAATCTCTAATGGGTAAAAAGGTATTAATTATAGATAGTAATCCAAGGTCATCAGCTGCATTAGCCCAAATGTTGCGATATTTTCAGTATGATAGCATTGTAACCTCCTCAGGAGAAGATGCCAAACTGCTTTTTATGAATAACTCATTTGATATTGTTTGCATAGATAAAAATATCAAAGATTCTATAGATTATAAAAATATGCACAACTACTCTAAGGCAAAAGTAGTCTTTATTCATAATGCCTTAATTCAAAATCATATACAAGTACAAGATTTACATATTGATGCGTATTTACATAAACCATTTAATCAAATGATGATTTTTGATATGATTTTACAACTTTTTACTAATGAAACAGCTCAGGATATAAGTAAAAATAATAAAATAACAAAACAGGACTTAATGATATTAAGGGGTAGTCATATTGTATTAGCAGAAGATAATAAAATAAATCAAACAGTTATGCTTGGATTACTTGAGGATACAGGAATTAAAATTACAATTGCCAATAATGGTAAAGAGGCAGTAGCACATACGAAAAAATTTATTGATATTGATCTTATCTTGATGGATATTAATATGCCTATAGTTGATGGGTATACTGCTACAGCTCAAATCCGTAAAGATTCTCGATATAATAATATACCTATAGTCGCACTTACTGCTAACTCACGACTTGAGGATATTCAAAAAGCTAAAGATATTGGAATGCAAGAGCATCTTGAAAAACCTATAAATGTTGAAAAACTTTATGCTTTATTGTTAGATTACATTATTCCTAAGGCAAAAGCATTACAAAATGAATCTCAACTGCCATTAGAACAGTTAGTATCCGCAGAGATAAAAGATGCCCAAGAAAATATAATAAACCTAGATATACTTAATACAAAAAAAGCCATCTCTTCTTTGAATGATAACCAACAAGAGTATCATACTCTTTTACTTAATTTTATTAAGCTAACAAAAAAGTCAGTTATCAAGATGGAAGCACTTATCAAAACATCTCAAAGAACCAAAGCTTCTAAAATAGCCTCAGAGATTAAGCATAAAGCCAAAGGGATAGTTGCCTTAGAAGTGCTTAGAACGATACAATTAGTTGAAAATGGAATTAAAAACCATGATAAAAGCCTCCCTAAACTATTGAATGACTATAATGTAGCACTGAAGATACTTATGGCTACAATAAAGGTCTTTTTGAAATCAAACGAGGATATAGTATTGCCTAAACCAGTTATATTAGATAGAGAAGAAGCCTTAGCGCGTATTGGAAATAATGGAGAACTTTACCATGAGATAATATTTAAGTTCTATGAAATTTTTGAAGATTCATCAGATAAATTTAGAGAATTTATTAACAAAAATCAATTTGAAGATGCAGCTAATTTTGCCCATTATATTAGAGGTGCTGCGGGAAATATATCTGCTATAGCTGTTTTTGATATAACCAAACGACTTGAAGATGCTATTAAAGCAGATAGCCAATCTATACCTTTTTTATTAGATGAATATGAAAATGCCTTAAGTGAATTACTAGATACTATAGACTCTTTTAGAGAAGATTAAATAGAAAATATTCTATTTTATATTACTAAATATTAAATAAATTATGTTACACTAAAACATATTTTATTTACTAAGGATTTCATTATGGCAACAACAACCTCACGAGAAGAAATTACACAAGTGTATGTTTCCACATTCAATAGAGCTCCTGATGCAGAAGGATTAGAATATTGGTATGAATCAGGATTAGAGATAGAAGAAATTGCTTCAAGTTTCTTTGATCAAGAAGAGACCAAAGAGATGTACCCTACTACTATGGATAATCAAACTTTTGTTACAACTATTTATGATAATGTTTTCAACCATGACCCTGATAGTGCAGGATTAGAGTATTGGACAGGAGAGCTTGATAATGGTAATATTTCAAGAGCTAATATGATTTTGGCTATAGGAAATGGTGCTACTAGTACAGATGAAGATATTTTGGATAATAAAACTGAAGTAGGTATTTATTATGCAGGAAGAGGACTCAATGGAGTGACTCTAGCTACAGAGGTGATGGATGGTATTGATGAGACAACAGAAAGTGTAACAACTGCCAAAACCTCAATTAATAGCATTACAAGTTTTGATTTAACAGTAGATACAGATACTATTAAAAATAGTTTTTTAGATGATACTATGCAAGGAGAATCATTTTCATTGACACAAACCTATTCCACTGGAGATAGTATGGATGGTGGTGATGGTGAAGATATGCTTGTGCTTACTATGGGGCTTGGAGGCAATGATCCTGTAGCATCTCTTGAAAATATTGAAACGCTTAAACTCGTTTCTCTTATCCCAACGGCTGACCATAAAATAAATGGAGCCAACTGGAAAGATATTGAAAACTTTGAAATAGCAAATACAGAAGCTACTACTGTTATTCATAATATCAATAATCAATTTGATCGACTTCAAATAGATGGTTTAGCTGATACAGCTATTATCTCATTAGTTGTAACAGATGGTATCTTTGTAAGTACAAGTGATACTATTGATGTAACTCTTTCAGGGGCATCAGCATCAGCAATTGCTAGAGTAGGGGTTTCAAATAGTAGTGGAGAAGCTGTAATTGAAAAATTTAATATTGTTTCTGATAATAATGGTGGAACTCTGCTAAGTGAGACAGAATCGGGTGTTTCTATTAGCCCTATTACAAATGTAAGAACTGTGACTGTCAAAGGTGATAGTGATATAGCCTTACTAACAACAGATGGGTATCAAGTGAGTACAGTAGATGCTTCTTATCTTGATGCAGGACTTCGTTATACAGTAACAGGCACAGATGGGACTACCGTATTTGGAGGACTTAAAAATGATGTACTTACAGCACTTGTAGCAGATGATGTTCTTAATGGTGGTACAGGTGCAGATACACTTAGCTCTTTAGCTTCAGCAGAGACCAAGCAGACATTTGCCTATGATAGTATGGGTGATTCTGGTACTACTACAGCTACCTCAGATACTATTATAGGGTTTGAAACTACTATTGATAAATTGACTTTTGCCGACTTAGATGCTGGTTCAACTTCTAATTTCTCTAGTAGTAATACAATTGCTAGTACAGTAGAATCAGCAGTAGCAGCAGCTAATGGTGGAGAACTATTAGGATATACTTATCTTTTCTATGCCAATGTAACAAAAAGTTTTTTAATTGTTGATGGTGATCAAGATGGTCAAGCAGACCAAGCAATTACACTCTCAGGTGTTACAATATTCTCTGCGGATGATATAGCATAATTTATGATTATAACAATAGAAGATAAAAGCTTTCAAAGCAGTGATATAACACAACTATATCCTGCTGCTATTGTAAAAACAGGCTACAAAGATGAAACTACACAAGTAAGCCTAGAGTGGTTAGAAGTAGAGTCTAAAGGCAAAGTTGAGCTTGTTGGATATGCTATTTTTGTTCATCTAGGCAAAGATACACAACACTCCTTTCCCTACCCCAACAAAGAAGCACTAGACCAAGCCATAGGAGCAATAGCAAAGCAACTTAGGGGTTAGTCTTTTTATCTCTCCTCTAATATATCTTTAATAGTTGCCGGTGCTATATAGTGTACAGTTTTACCTTCTTTATAACTTACTAATATCCTATATTCTACTAAGAGATTTAGATATTTTCTTGCACTATTTGCACTTATATTATACTCTTCAACTACCTCATTGGATGTGAAAATCCTCCCAGGGGTTTTGATAGCTTTTTTTACTATATCTTTTTGTATAAAGTTTAATTTATTGCCAATAGTAGTACTATTTAACATCATAAGTATTGCTTCAAAATCTTCACTTTTTTCTTTGAGATGCTCAATCAACTCATCAATAGCACGCAATATAATATCAACTTGATAATAGATAAAATAGTTCAAGTCATTCTCATCAATCTCACTATAGAGGTAAGAGAAGCTATACTGTTTTGGTGCTACTTTTAAAAGTTTACTGATAGATATATACTCAAAATAGTCAAAGTTATTTTTCAACATAAACCAATAAAACAATGCTCTCGCTGTTCTACCATTACCATCAGAGAATGGATGGATATATCCTATCATAAAGTGTAGGATTATAGCTTTTATGATAGGATTAATAAACTCTGTACCATTTTCACCACTATGTTCACTATTTGCAAAGAGAGATAATTGCTGGAGTCTACTCTCTAGTGTACTATGAGAGGGTGGCTGATAGAGTACATTATCATCTCCATCTGCAATATATATATCATCATTATCTCTTAGCTCTCCTGCGACTACACCATTATGTGTTGTATACTGTGTCGCTAGTGAGTGAAGTTCTAGTATTATATCTATACTCAACTCTTCAGTTTTAAGTTCTTTGACTCTTTTCATCAGTAGATAGTTATTTATAATCATCTGCTCATCTTCACTCTTTGGTTTTCTTTTGGATACAAGCATATCTTTGGCAACTTTTCTAGTCGTAGAGGCTCCCTCTAGTTGTGAGCTAGATATAGCTTCCTCCATAAGTAGCGATGAGATAAGATACTGTTGCTTGATAGAGTCTGTAGGGACAATACCCTCTCTTGAGAGATTTATCATCTTATAGAGTTTTGCATTGAGTGAGTCAGATGTGGAGAAGGTAAAATAATGCCCATCCTTATCACGCAAAGACAATACTTTGCGTCCAAATAATCTTTGTACTTTAGTAGTATACCAAGCTATATTGGCATCATCTCCTTCTTTGATTCTATATCTAAACTTATCCCAATAGAGATAACGCCCTTTCTCATCTACCTCTTTATAGTTATAATAATACTCTTTATGCTTATCAAATATATCATAAAGACCGTATTGAAACTCAAATGGTGGTTTTTCAATAATATTTTTCGCCATAATATTCTCTCAACTCAATTTATTTTATTTGAGTTATTATACTCTAATATAGAAAAATCTTTGATTATTACAATCGTGTAGGTTTGGTATCACCAAACGCCAAAGCAAACTATAATTATTTATAGATACTTTCTATGTCCAGATAATTAGCATATTAAAGATATTTTCGCTAATATGGGACTGAATAAATAGTTAGGTTCACAAAGGAAATAAATATGCAAAATAAATTTAAACACTGGTTACTTGCAAATGGTAAAACAGAGAATACTGCTTCTAGCTATTCTAGATCTATTAATAATATTTCAGAACATTACTCCAAGAAAACAAATCAAAATATTGATATTTATGAGCTCAAAGATATTAATTTATTAAACGCATTATCTGCATATTATTCAACTACAGGTAAATATTCTGAATTTGGACAAAAAGGAAATGGCACAAAAAGAAATGCAATAGCTAGATATACAGAATTTTTTGTTCAATATATAACAAATTATACTATCACAGGTGATTTATCTGAAAGTATAGAAAAACAAAAATTTTCTTATGAAAAAGATTTACAAACATCACTTCGACTACAAGTAACAAATTTATTTCCAAATTATAAAATTTTTGGAAATAACTCAGAAGGTATTGAATATGCTATTCAGAATAGAAGAATTGATGTATTATTGGAACATATCAGCACAAAAGACTTATTAGCTATTGAATTGAAATCAGGAGAAGCAGATTTTAGAGTTTTTGGACAAATTTCTATGTATCTCGGTTTATTAAAAGAGAAATTCCCACAAAAAAACATACAAGGGATGATAATTGCAGGCTCAATTCAAGATAGCTTGAGACAGGCAACGAGAACAACAGAAAATGTTAGTCTAAAAACTTACAGAATGAATATTGAATTAGAGGAAGTCTAACAAGTATTTGGAGATAAATAGTTTCGCTCTTTTCCATCCCGTCCTCAGTGGAAATTCATACGAGATTTACACTCATAAAAATATACATTACGATGGAGACCGTCGCAACGAGAAAAATGATCCTACTCTTACTCTATCATCCCCCTCATCTCCTCTTCTGTCAAACTCTCTACACCCAAACTTTGAGCTTTTGTAAGCTTAGACCCTGCATCTTCGCCGTAGATGAGGAAATCTGTATTCTTACTTACAGAGCCACTTACTTTTGCTCCTAGCTCTTCTAGTTGGCTCTTGATAATGCCACGGCTCATAGACATTGTACCTGTCAAAACTATAGTCTTATCTCTAAATGGATTCTCTATAGCCTTTACTTTTTCCTCTACTGTAGGTTTGATTGTATCGAATAATTTTAATACAAACTCACGATTAACACGCATAAACTCTAGGTAGGAGTTTGCCATCTCTTCACCTATGCCATCTATTGCCACAAGCTCCTCTAAGCTTATATCTACTAATCCCAAACCAAACTCTAATGCTATCTGTTTACTAGCGACTTCACCGATATGCTCTATCCCCATGGCTGTAATAAGTTTGGCGAGTGATACACCTTTGCTCTCTTCTATAGCATGTAAGAGCTTGTTGATTCGTTTCTCTTTGAACCCCGCTAACCCCTCTAGGTCTGAAAATTCCAAAGAGTAGAGAGCCAAAATATCATTTATTTTTTTCTCTGTTACAAGTAATTCTACTATCTTTGCACCTAGTCCATCTATATTCATGCATCCTTTTTTGGCAAAGTGACTAATTGCACCTATTACTCTATCAGGGCAGTTAAGATTTTGACACTTAATAAGTGTGCCTTCATCAAGGAGTTCAGAGTTACAAGTAGGGCATTGTGTGGGTCGGCTGATAACTACCTCTGAGCCATTGCGTCTATCTTCTAGTACCTTTGTGATTTTGGGTATTACATCACCAGAGCGGATAAGGATTATACTATCATTTATCATCAAGCCTTTACGCTCTATCTCATCAAAGTTATGAAGTGTAGCTCTAGCAATGACCGCACCCTCTATCTCTACAGGTTCTACCTCTGCTACTGGTGTAATAACTCCTGTGCGTCCTACTTGCAGAGTTATAGCATTGAGTTTTGTCACTTTTTCTACTGCTGGGAACTTATAGGCACACATCCACTTAGGGACTTTGACTGTGTAGCCTAGAGCCTCTTGGAGTGAGACATCATTGACTTTAATTACCATGCCATCCATCATCATAGGTATTTCATCTCGTTTGGAGATTAGGAAATGATAAAACTCTTCTATATCTTTTATACTTTCACACTTTTTAATATAAGGTGGATTAAGAAATCCTTGTGTATAAATAAAGTCCATTTTTGCAGAGAGGTCTGATTGTGCTAAGCTATTCTCACCCAAGCCCCAAGGATAAAATACTAAACGGCGTTTAGCTGTGACTGATGAATCTAATTGTCTAAGGCTTCCTGCTGCTGCGTTGCGTGGATTGGCAAAGAGTGTGCCTCTCTGGGCTAATCGCTCTTTGTTAATAGCTTCAAAGTCATCTTTGCGTATTACTACCTCTCCACGAACTTCTATAAGCCCTTGATACTCTATGCTAAGTGGCACAGAACGGATAGTACGCACATTATCAGTTACCTCTTCACCCACTACACCATCTCCACGAGTAATAGCACGGACAAGCTGACCATTTTCATAAAGCAGATTCATACTCGCCCCATCAAACTTAGGCTCACAAAAGTAACTGCTCTGTCCTACATTTTTGACTGTTCTATCAAGCCACTCTTGGACTTCAGGAGTAGTAAATACATCCTCCATACTCCACATTCTCTTAATATGTGTAGCCTTGCTAAACTCATCTCGCACCACACCCCCTACGCGTTTGGTTGGTGAGTCCTCTAGGGCTTTATCAGGATTTTTTATCTCATACTCTAAGACCTCGTGATAGAGTTTGTCATACTCCTCATCTGTTGCTATGGGATTATCATCTACATAATAGGCTTTTGCCCATTTTTGGAGGGTTGTTATGTTATTTTGATAGCTTTGGTTTGTCATTTATTATTTTTCCATTCTTATTATTATCTATGAACTATATTCTACCATTTATCTCCCTAAATATATACCTTTAAGCTAGGAATAATATACTAACGATAATCGTTAATAATAATGGAAATATAATGAATAAAAAATTACTTTTACCCCTTATCTTAGGAGCTTTTTTCTCATCACTCTATGCAGATGAGTTGGTTCAGATTCTTTCGCCTCAAAAGCAAGATATTTTTAAGTATCAAGAGCAGATAAATCAATTAGAATCAGATAAACTTAGTAAGAGTTGGGTAAATCCTTTGCAGTTGCAGTATCGTAAAAGTTATAGTACACAATTTGTTGGAAGTACTACAATCACAGAAAGTTATAGTGTGGTAATGGATCAGCCAGTATTTAAATCAGGAGGTATCTTGTATTCTATTAAATACTCTGATGCTCTTAGAAGTGCAAATGCCAAAGAGATTAAGCTTAGTAAAAGAGAGATGATAGGCTCGGCAGTTTCTATTTTATTTTCTATTCAACAGCTTACACTCAGACAAAAAAAACTTAAACTTGCTATTAGTAGTGATGAGATAGATATTAAGTTTAAAAGTGATAGTTATGAAGCAGGGATTCTTGATAGTAGTTTTCTTGATCAGGCAATTATCAAAAGAAATGCTGACCAAACAGAGCTTCTTGCATCACAAATTGAGATGGAAAAGCTTAAAAATAATTTTGCTTTGCTTAGTGATAAAGACCCCAATAGTTTTAAAACACCCACTTTGCGTCTATTAGATGAAGAACGGTATTATAAAGAGAACCTAGAACTCCAAGTAGATACTTTAAGAGCCAAAGAGAAAGAGCATTTAGCTGATATGGTTATGAGCCAATATTTGCCCACAGTCTCTTTACAGGCACAGTATACAGATGCTGATCCTAATCCACTTTTTTCAAATCCAAATATTAAAGAAGACTATAGTACTTATGGAGTGAGTGTAAGTATGCCACTAAATATTAATACTTTTGATGATATTGAGTCAAGTAAAGTCTCTTATATGGAAGCATCAACTAAGGTAATAGATAGACAAAAAAGTGTTAGGTTGGAGTATGAGATGATTATTAATAATCTTCGTATACTTAATCAAAAAATAGCCCTAGACCGCAAAGATGAAAAGCTCTACACAAGACTCTATACAGTAACAAAAAATTTGGCAAAAGTAGGAGAAAAAACGCAATATGATGTGCAACTTATTCATAATTCTCTTATGATAAAAAAACTAGACCAGCAGATACATGCTATAGATAAACAGTTGCAACTTCTTACTCTTTATATTAAGGCAAATCATGTATTTTAATAAGTATATGAACGAGTGGCTCTATGGCAAAGAGGGATATTATAAAAACTTTAAAGCCATAGGTAAATCAGGAGATTTTTATACGGCTGTAAGTACTTCGGCATTTTTTGGTGCGAGTATTGCTAATTTTCTTTACAAAGAGATTCAATCAGGCAAGATAGCTTCAAATGCTATGCTTATAGAGATAGGAGCACATCAAGGGTATTTGATTGGTGATATGATTCAGTGGCTTTACACTTGTGACCCTAGCCTTATTCAAAGTATGCGATTTGCAATAGTCGAAAGACAGCCAGAAGTTCAAAAAGCCCAAAAAGAGTATATCCAAGAGCGGTTTGGTGGAGAGGTAACTGTAGAGTTTGTGGAGTCACTAGAGCAACTTGATACAGAGTATGCTTTTGTGGTGGCAAATGAGATATTTGATGCCTTTGCTTGTGATTTAGTCAAAGATAAGAAGATAGCAGTCGTAGAAGATAACACCATTTTATGGCAAGAGGCTCCTGCTAAACTCTTGGAGAGTATCCAAAAATATAGACAGATTACAGGAGAAGTTGCTGTAGGGTATGAGGCATTTGCTTGTGATATGGCTACACATTTACCTTCTTGTGATTTTGTCTCTTTTGATTATGGTGAGAAGTATGTACGAAATGATTTCTCTATTAGAGTTTACAAAAATCACGAGACTTTTCCTCTGTTTGATGAAGCACTGATTTTAGGTGATGCCTTCCAGACAAGTGATATTACTTATGATGTCAATTTTGAGCATGTTATAGATGCTTTTGTAGAAAATAGCTTTGAGTTAGTAGAGTATGAGACGCAGGCTAGGGCGTTGATTCGTTTTGGTCTTATTGATATATTAGAGGCTTTTGCCAAGCAGACAACAGAGGCAAAATATCTCCGTGAAGCAGATAAAATCAAAACACTTATTGCTCCAACTATTATGGGAGATAAATTTAAAATGGTGCATTTTAGAAAATAATAGAAAATAGTACCCAATGATGTTCATTTGTAATACTTCTCTTTTGTAATTTATAGTACAATTTCAAAATTTAAATATGAAAGTAGTATCATCATGGAAATTCAGACAATCAAGAAGATGGAAAAAGAGGCATACAAGGGTAGTAGTATAGATTTTATACGCCTTGGTATGGCACTATTTTTTATGGTCGCAGTACTCACTTATAGTTTTATTAGTTCAGGAGGTGTTCCTAATAATCTATTTTTAGCAATAGCTGCACTCTTTGGTGCATATATGGCTATGAATATTGGTGCTAATGATGTAGCCAACAATGTAGGACCAGCAGTTGGCTCTAAAGCACTTACCATGACAGGGGCTATTATTATAGCTGCTATCTTTGAGGCCGCTGGAGCGATTATTGCTGGTGGAGATGTGGTGAAGACCATCAAAAAAGGTATTATTGATATAGCTGCTTTTGGTGGCAATACAGACTCTTTTATTTGGGCAATGATGGCAGCACTCCTTGCGGCTGCTCTTTGGCTTAATTTTGCTACCTACTTCAAAGCACCAGTCTCTACTACACACTCTATTGTTGGTGGTGTTATGGGTGCTGGTATTGCGGCTGCTGGATTTAGTATAGTTGCTTGGGGTACTATGGGTAAGATTGCAGCATCTTGGATTATCTCTCCGATTCTTGGTGGTATTATAGCAGCATCGTTTCTTTTTGCTATCAAAAAAACTATGATATTTAAAGAGAACAAAATTGAGTCAGCTGTTAAGTGGGTACCTATTTTTGTGGCTATTATGTCATGGGCATTTGTGACTTATCTCACACTCAAAGGACTCAAAAAAGTTTGGCCTTCTATTGTCTCTTTTTTGGCATTCTTACCTGATGATAAAAAACCTTCTTTTTTGATAGCTGCTATTTTTGGATTGATTATTGCTTTGATTGTATATTTTATTGTTAAATCAACTGTACACAAAAAAATGGCTACTATCGAAAATAGTAGAGAGGGGATAAATGCTCTCTTTACTGTGCCTCTTATCTTTGCTGCTGCGTTACTAAGTTTTGCTCACGGTGCTAATGATGTGGCAAATGCTATTGGACCCTTGGCTGCTATTAATGATGCTGTTATTAATGGAGGAATTTCTGCCAAAGCAGAGATACCATTATGGGTCATTGCTGTAGGTGCGATTGGTATTGCTGTAGGACTTGCTCTGTATGGACCAAAACTTATACGAACTGTAGGAAGTGAGATTACAGAGCTTGACCAAATGCGTGCCTTTTCTGTGGCAATGGCTGCTGCTATTACTGTTATTATTGCTTCACAGCTAGGGCTTCCTGTAAGTTCTACACATATTGCAGTAGGTGGTATATTTGGTGTTGGATTCTTGCGTGAATATATGGATAGCAATGGGGTCAAAAATGAGATAGAGCATGATATAGAAGTGCTTATTGATGAGAAAAAACAGCTCAAAGCCCTTAATGCAGAAAAAATTTCATTAGAAGAGAAAGCAAATAAAAATCAAGAAGATTATGAGAGAATAGTAGACTTATATAAGTTGATTGCCGAAGAAGAAGAGCAGGTGAAAAAGGCTAAAAAGCAAGTAAAAAGTGCAGAAAAAGTACAGTATGTCAAAAGAGATGCGGTCAAAAAAATAATTGCAGCATGGGTTATCACTGTCCCAGCAGCAGCAATACTCTCTGCTTTGATATTCTTTATGATAAAAGGCATTGTTCTCTAAAAATTTATATACCCTCAAAGGAAATTTATGTCTCATCACCCCTCCAAAACGCTAAAACTGCATCTTTTGCAGTTGGCGGTTATTGTTTTTGGTCTTATTTTATGGTTTCTACCAGTTCCCCAAGATTTAGAGCGATTTATTGCTCAAATGCCAGCATCTGATTTAGAGTTTACAGCACTTAGCTCTTGGCATCTTTTTACTATCTTTATTACAGCTATCTTTGCAGTAATTTTGAATGCTATGCCTATTTTTACCTCTTCTATTTTGGCAGTCTCTGCGGTAGTACTCACAGGAACACTTAGTGCAAAACAGGCATTTAGTGGATTTGCAGAAGATTGGATTCTTTTGATTATTGTAGCTTTTTTGATTGCTAGAGGTGTTATCAAATCAGGGTTAGGAAAACGGATTGCATTTTTGATTATTCGTAAGTTTGGTAAGAGTAGTTTGGGTCTCTCCTACTCTGTGATTGCTGCTGATATGTTTATTGCTCCTGCATTTCCAAGTAATACAGCTAGATCAGGAGTACTCTTTCCTATTATTAATGCTCTAGCTATGGATAGTGGCTCCAAAGTAGCCGATGGCACACGCAAAAAGCTTGGGTCGTATCTGATGATGTCTTCTATGGCAGGGCTTACTATTTCATCTTCTTTGTGGCTTACGGCTATGGCTGCTAATCCAGCAGGGGCAAAGATGGCAAAAGAGTTTGGTGTAAATATAACTTATGGCTCTTGGGCTATGGCTGCTATTGTGCCTGTGTTAGTTTTGTATTTTTTAATCCCACGGGTAATTATGAAGTTTTATCCACCAGAGGTCAAAGAGACTCCTGATGCACCTCGCATTGCACAAGATGCTCTTGACAAAATGGGTAAAGTAAGCCGTAATGAGTGGATTATGGCAGGGGTTTTTATTGGTATGGTAGGATTATGGATAGCCTCCTCTTTTGTGCCAGAAATCAACAAAACAGCCGTAGCCTTTTTGGGCTTGGGTATTTTGATGCTTACAAATATATTTACCATTAGAGACCTTAGTGCAGAGGGACAGGCACTAGGGACTTTGGTTTGGTTTGCTATACTTTATGCAATGTCTGTATATCTAAATAAATTTGGTTTTATGGGGTGGGTTGGTGATAATGCTGCCTCTATGGTAGAGGGCATGGCATGGCCTTTGGCATATCTCTTACTTGTGGTCTCTTATGTACTAATTCACTACTTCTTTGTCTCTCAAACGGCTCAGATGTTGGCTCTATTTAGTGTATTTTTAAGCGTAGCTATTCAAGCGGGTGTGCCTGCGGAGCTTATGGCTTTGATGCTTTTGTTTGCTACAAACTTTAATGCCATTATCACTCCACAAGGCTCTTCTGCCAATGTTATCTATGCAGGAAGTGGCTACCTAGAAGCAGGGGAGATATACAAAATTGGTGGTATTGTGACACTTGTGAATACTATAGTTTTCCTTACTATAGGAACAGCTTGGATTTTGATAATTACATAATATGAAAAGATTTTATGTACTCTTAGCTTATATTGTAAGTTCTCAGCTTTTTGCAAGTGAGAGTTTGCAAGATGCTTTTATGAATGGTGAGGTAAAAGCTCTTGTTCGATATGGAACGCAACATAGAGATACCAATTACCATGTTCTCCAAGATGCCCCCTCTGCTACACCCTCAAATGCTATGCAATCTTACTCTGCTCTTGGTGGTTATTTAGGCTATCAAACAGCTCCATTTTTTGGTCTCTCTTTGGGTGCTACCTTGTACACCTCTCACCCTCTTGGCAATAATGCAGACGATCGCAAAGGTTTGGGTGGGCTTGATGAGTCCAAAGGCGGTCAAGATGCGTATAGCGTCTTAGGAGAAGCATTTGTGGAGTATCAAAAAAATAAGCACTTCTTAAAAATAGGAAGACAAGAGATAGCTGATTATAAGTTTGTTTCTCTTTCTAATATTCGTATGACACCTTTTACACACAAGGGTATTATTTATGAGAATAGCTCTTTGGATAAACTAAAGTTACATTTTGGCTATCTCACTGGACAAAAAGATAGAAATAGTGAAGCGTTTCAAGGAATGATTCGTTCTGCTCGTGTGAATGTGGGAAGTGGGGAAGATACAAATATTAGAGGAGAGTATAATCCTAGTAATTATGATAGCTATGGAAACTACTCAGGAGCTTCCAAAGATATGCCTCTCTTTGGTCTTAGCTACAAATACAGTGATGGTAAAGTAGATATTTGGAACTATTTTGTAGATGATTTTGTAAATACTATTTACTGTTATGCTGATTATGATTTCTCTCCTAGGGAGGGGATAGATGTGTCTCTTGCAGGGCAGTACGCTTCACAATATTCTATAGGGCAAGAGATAGCAGGAACTGTGGATACATGGTTTTATGGTCTCAAAGCTCAGGCTACATTAGAAGAGGGTTTACTCTTTTTTGTAGCGTATAATGAAGTAAGCTATAATGAAAACTCTTATGACGGAGGGACACTTTTTGTGCGTTGGGGAACGCCTCAGATGTTTAACTCTTTTCAGGTGCAAGATTCAGAACTTGCAGGAACTCGCTCTCTTGGTATGGGTGTGCAGTTTGATTTGGG
>JADGDQ010000033.1:13695-29153 GCA_016744805.1 Sulfurovaceae bacterium | reverse complement strand
CATCTGTGCACCATTCATCTGCATGGTTTACACTCCATATTTTTTGAATTTTGCTTGATTATAGCGAAAATATATTAGAGTTTATCTCTTTAAAAATTCTTTTTATAAAAATTAAAGCTTATTTTAATCTTTTTAGAAAATGAGATAAGAAAAATTTTCTAACATAAAAATATTTTGCTATAATGCGTTTAATTATTAAAGGAGAAAACATTGGGACAAACAATAACAGAAAAAATATTTTCACAACATGCAAAGAGAGAAGTAAAAGCAGGAGAGATAGTACGAGTCGATATTGATATGATTATTGGTAATGATATTACTACTCCTATCTCTATAAGAGCCTTTGAAGAGAGTGGAGCTCCTAGCCTTGCAAGACCTGATAGTTTTTGTATTGTACTTGACCACTATATTCCTGCCAAAGATATAGCCTCTGCCAACCAAGCAAAAATTTCAAGAGACTTTGCCTATAAACATGATTTAAAACATTTTTTTGATGAAAAAGATATGGGTATAGAGCATGCTTTGCTTCCTGAAAAAGGTCTTGTTATCCCTGGAGATATTATTATTGGTGCAGATTCACATACTTGTACACATGGAGCATTAGGTGCTTTTTCTACTGGTATGGGGAGTACAGATATATCTTTTGGAATGATTACAGGTGGGAATTGGTTTAAAGTTCCTGAGACAATCAAAGTAGTCCTTAGTGGTGAACCAGCAGAACATATCTATGGAAAAGATATTATATTAGAGCTTATTCGTCAGATAGGTGTTGATGGAGCATTATACAAGGCTATAGAGTTTGTAGGGGATACCATCCCTTATCTTGGTATGGCTGATAGATTTTCTATCTGTAATATGGTTATTGAAGCGGGAGCCAAAAATGGTATTATTGCGGTAGATGAGGTAACGCAAACTTATCTTAAAGAGAGAATTGTAGCCAATGATGGATTGCGTGATGAGCCAATTATTCATCACTCTGATGTAGATGCAGAGTATTGTCAAGTTATAGAGATAGATGTATCAACACTCTCTCCTGTTATTGCCTATCCTTTCTTGCCATCTAATGGTAAATCTGTAGAACAAGCTGTAGCAGATGACCTCAAAATAGACCAAGTAATGATAGGCTCTTGTACCAATGGACGCATTGAAGATTTGCGTATTGCAGCAGATATACTCAAAGGCAAAAGGGTAGCCCGTCATACGCGTATGATTGTTACTCCTGCAACACAAAAGATATTACTTCAAGCACAACATGAGGGATTACTAGAAATTCTTATAGAAGCGGGTGCTGTGGTATCTAATCCTACCTGTGGTGCATGTTTGGGTGGATATATGGGTATTCTTGGAGATGGTGAACGATGTGTGGCCACTACCAATCGTAACTTTGTGGGAAGAATGGGTGCGAGGAGTTCGGAAATCTATCTTGCCAACTCAGCAGTAGCAGCCGCTACTGCTATAGCTGGAAAGATAGTAGACCCAAGAGAGGGTTAATTATATCTTTGGAGTAGAAGAGTTTGACTCTTTGCTCTGAACTTCGAGAGTTGTTGTAGATTGATTTGTATCATTACTCTCTGTACTTACTACTAGAAGAGTATCCTCTTCTTTATCATCTTCACGAGCAACATAAATATTTGATGCTTTGTCTCTTAATGATTTTGATGCTTCATCTCTAGCTTTTATAGCTTTATCTCTAGCATCCATAAGTTCATTTCTTGAATATGGTGCTACTTCTTCTTTATCTTGTGTAACAAGAGCAGAATCAACTTCAGCAAAAAGTAAACACAATGGTATGAATAAAAGTAAAGTCGTTTTTTTCATAATAAATCCTATTTTTTAATATTTAATATAATTATACTACAAATTTACTTTAAGTAGTTCTTAGGAGTGATTATAAAAGAAGCAAACTATTTTAACTAATAACAGAGAGATTATCTAACACTAAATACTTTTTATACTTTATATCTAACTCTTTATCAATCATTAATGCAGTAGAGAGAATACCACTAGCTAAAGTATTAGGGGCAATAACTGTTGCACTCATTGGTCTATTCTGCTTCTCTTTTGTAGAGATAATATGAGAAAAAGTCTTATTTTCAATACTCTTTTTTCGCTCATAACTTGCAGATGTTGTAAGTGCCATATTACTAATAGGTATAGTAAAAAGTTCTTCTTTAGGGTTATAAGGATTTTTAATACCAATTTGAAATGCTTCACCATTTGGTCTATTTCCAAGAGCATATATATCACCACCAAAGTTAATTAATGCAGAAGTAATTTTATGTTTTTTAGTAATAATCAATGCCCTGTCAACTGCATATTCCTTAACCATACCACCTAAATCTATCTTTGTAAATATATTATCAAAGGAGAGTTTATTGCGTTTAATTTCAAAGTGTTCTGAACCCACATAGTTTTGAAGCAAAGTAAGCTCTTCTTGAAGCAGATGAATGCTCTTTAAGTTATAGCTATCTTTGATTGTTGCAATTGTTATATCAAAAATACCATTAGTCTGTTTATAATAAGTTTTTGCTTTTTGTAAGAGCATTTTACTCTCACTATCAAGGGTTGTTGTTTCACGCAGATTAAGAGAGTGCAAATAAGAGTTGGGGTTAAAATAATTATATTTCAACTCCAATCGCTTTGCCTCCTTGAGTATATCACTAGCACAGCTATCACATTTGGCTTTAGGTGCATTATAAAAGCGTAACTCACACGGTGTGGTCATTACACTAAAGCGATAGACTTCTATCAAAACTTATACTTTACACCTGCTGAAAAATAAGTTGCACTCAAGTCAGTACTTTGATCATAATAATTTATCCCCAAATCATAACTTAACTTCTCATTTTGTATATAAGCAAAAGAGAGTTTATAAGTCATTGCATCAAAATCACTCATCTTATCATCCATACTTGCAATTGTTTGCGTAGTAAAGAAGTTAGGATTATTGCTATAGAACTCTGCCTCACTTTGTGTATAATAGCGTAGCCCAAAACCTAGTGTTAATGCTGTATTCACTTCATAATAGTTATCTATTGTGAGTGTATGTGCATCCATTTCCCAATCATCACTATAGTAACCATATCCTAACTTAGTTGTTAAATCACCAAAGTTTTTAAAATACTTCAATCCAAATCCATAGGAACTTCGTTCATCAGGCTTTTGTTCTGCCTCTACTATATTACCATTTCGTACAATATTATAGTATTGATTAGAGAGATATCCCTCTTCTGTGGCATAAAATATTGAAACTTTAGCTAAAGAGCTCTCATCAATTATTTGTGTCAAACCAAGCTGTACATGTCCCAAAGAGGAATCTTGCTCACTACTTGCACCACTAATAGCATCACTCTTAGAACAGGCATAATTAAAAGGATCACACTCTTTGATTAGTATAGTATTATCTTGATAAGTTGTTGTAATATCAAAACTTCTATTCTTAGACTCATCTACCCACATTAAATAGTTTAGAGAGAATGTATTAGAGTCATAATCACTCTCATACGATTTACTATAAGAGAGTGTTAACTCATCACGATTTTCAAATCGTGTAGTTAGTCCTACCGAAGCGAATGCACGATCTTCTTCAAAATCAATATTTTGCTTATTAATATTCTCAGGATTACTAACAACTCCTCGATTATAAGCTGAAGCCCCTGAAGAGGTATCAATATAAGTAGGTGATGCTCCACTTACTGTATCTCCTACAAGTTTAACATTAAGTGTATAGTCTGTTCCAAAATCTTTATTAACTTCAAGTGAAGGAGCAATCACATCAACACGATTATCATTTTCATTATATTGAAGATACTGTACTCTTACAAAATCTTCTGCATACGCTTGATGTGCGAGTAATATGGTCGATGCCACAATAGATAATTTATTTAATTGCATCCGCAACCTCCTCCTGATACACTTCCTCCACCTTTAGTTCCCTCTTTAGAAAAATAAATATGCTCCTCAAATCGTTGATTGAGTCCATTCATATCACCCTCTTGCATTACTGCTTTAGCATGAATATCCTTTTGCCATGGGCTTACATCTTTTACACAACCACTCAAAGTAAAAAGCATTACTGTCGCAATAATGTATTTCATTATTTAATCTCCTTTAGTGTTGTCATAATATACTCATCTACTTGGTGTACTGCACCAAATTTTTGGGCTATTATCTTACCATTTTTTATAAAATAAAGAGCAGGTACTCCAACAGGGCTAAATTGTTTTACAATACTATTATCACTATCATAAACAACTCTAAATTTAAGATTTAAACTCTTAACAAACTGCTTTCCTTTAGAACTATCTTTATCAATATTAATGCCAACAATATTATTTTTGTTTAAAGTATTTATAATTGGTAGCTCTTGTTTACATGAACGGCACCAAGAGGCAAAAAAGTTAAGTACATAAACCTTATTATTTTCTAAGGAGAGTTTCTTAACCAAAGTACTATCAACACTATCTCCTACATTATAAGCAAAAATATAAGAAGAGAGCAACAGAGTAAGTAGAAATTTTTTTAACATAATTATTCCTCATATAATGAATTTATTTCAAAATATAACAGAATATCTCTTACAGATACCTTTCTAGGAAGATAAATTAATCTTTTTTATGCTATAATTTTTTATGAATAAAACTCAACTAGATAATTATTATAATAATATTTTTGATACAAGCCCTGCTGGATTTAATGTAGAAATACTAAAAATTGTTATGCCTCTTATACTTATCCAAAAAGATCTGCTTCATAAAACCTCTTTTATCTTAGAGACAAAATATGATTTAACACATTCACAGCTCAATACCCTTGCCATACTTTTGTTTAATAAGCGAGTTATGTCACCTACAGAACTCTCTCAAAGCTTGCTCTTCTCATCAGGTGGAATGAGCAAATTATTGAAAAATTTAGAAACAAAAAAACTGATTAAAAGAGTCGCTTCTACACAAGACAAACGAAGTATACTAGTGCAACTTAGCTCTGAGGGAAAAGCGGTATTAGAACAAGCTATTCCTGACCTTTTAAAAGAGGATAATCAAATGTTTTCTATTTTGGATGATAATGAAAGACAATGCCTTTCAGATATTTTTCAAAAAATTATCTATGAAATACATAAATAAAATCTATAAAAACAGAGTATAAAATAAAATAATCTAGGTTAAATTATTTTGATGTATAATATATAAATCATAAAAAGGTATAAAAAGTGGATAAACAGATTCTAACACTTATATACCAATTATTATATGATATGAGTAGGTAAAAAATGAAAAAAATTCTATTAACTGGACTAATAAGCGTAGCTTTGATGGCTGATTATACTATTAGTTATCAATTTGAAGAGGATGATGAAATAAGTGTAATTGATATGATGCAGTATAAAAATGATAAAAATATCAAACTCTCTTACCACTACAATAATGATAGCAATATCTTTCCAAAAAGAGGTTTATATGTTATTAATGGTATACGCTATAGTGTTGAAGAAAATGATAATAATTTAACATATCGTGGAGTAACACAATATGGGGATATGATTGATGATTGTCAAGCAAATCCTAATCCTTTTTTTAGGGTTATCAAAAAACTAGAAAAAGAGTATATTGCAGGATTTGAGGGTGAAATATGGTTAGTAGAATCTAAAGAAGATGGTGTAAGAGAACAAGAAAAAATTGTAGTATCTTCTAATAAAGAGTTAGTTCAAGCTGTTAAAACTTACTTTAATACTATAAAAAATTTTGGTGAAGGAGCGTATGGTCAGGAGTTTGATGCTGAGTTTCAATCTATGTTTATGGTAGCTGAGGGCTATGTGCTTATAGCTGCAAAAGGTATTGAGCTATATAAGTTTGAACAAAATGAGATAGTACCTAGTACATTTGAATTACCTAAAGAGGCAAAAAAGGTTGTAGAAGTGATTGAAAATAGTGAGGATGATGAAGTATAATGATAACTATACATATACAACGATTTAATTCGCAAAATACTCCACAATACTCTAGTAAAAGTTATCAAGTTCCTTCTGGTCTTACTCTTTTACAAGCATTACAATATATTAAAGCAAATAGTGATACCACTCTATCATTTAATGCGGGTTGTAGAAGTGGTATCTGTGGAGTTTGTTCTGTACGCGTTAATACTAGAGAAGAATTAGCCTGTAGCTATAAAATACAAGATGATGATACTATCTCTGCTTTAGAATACCATACAGTGGTGCGAGATCTTATAGTAGATAAAAAAACTACTCAAGAGACTCTTCGCAAAGCTACAGCATGGCTTCATCAAGCACAAACAGTTAATATTACTATTGCAGATGAAAAAGTTACAGAACTTCAGAGTGATTGTATTCTTTGTAATATTTGCTACTCTGCCTGCCCTGTTTATGCAGTTAACCCCAAATTTCTAGGTCCTTTTGCTTTGACTCGTGCCTATAGGTATAGTGCAGATAAAAGAGAATCTGATATAAAATCAACTATAGATTCTATTCAAGATAATGGTGTTTGGGACTGCACACTCTGTGGAGAGTGTACAGCTGTTTGCCCTCAGGGTATTGATCCTAAAATGGATATAACAATGCTTCGTTCAACAAGTAGCCAGTTTGGGTATATGGATCCAAACTTTCAGACTATGAACTTTGGGTTTTAGTTATAGTCTGAACTATCATTAATATCAAATGCATACCGTTGAGTATAACTCTTTTTAATTTTTTTAGCTAACTGATAGACTGCCATAGCATAATAATTGCTATGGTTGTATCGAGTAATAACAAAAAAATTCTTTGCTCCATACCATAACTCATCATACTCTAGTCTTTTTAGTTTAATAAGATGTACTTTATCTTGATAATTAAAATTTTTAACAGGTGCAATACCTTTGAGTGATGATCTATGGTATTTATGCTTATATCCTGTAGGCAAAGCATTAAACCTACGACCTTTATATTTTACTCTTACAGCTACAGGTTTACCCTTTTGCCATCTATTTTTTTGAAAATAGTGAGCAATACTCCCAATAGCATCAACATGATTATTCATCTGTTTTTTACCATCATTATTAAAATCAACTGCTAAGCTCTCATAATTACTTGGCATAAACTGGCTGAGTCCAATAGCTCCTGCGATAGAACCTTTGATACTCTTAGGATTTACTTTTTCTTTTTTTGTCATAATTAAAAAAGCTTTTAATTGTGATTTAAAAAATTTATTTCTTCTATTTGGTTCAAAAGAGAGTGTACAAAGAGTATCAAAAACAGGAAACTTTCCCGTATTGACTCCATAATAACTCTCTATACCAATAATAGCAGTAATATATTCAGGAGGTACACCATATTTAGCATACGCTTTTTGAAGTGTGGCTTTATGCTCTTGCATATATGCTACACCTCTTCTAACTCGTGACTCTTTGAGTAGCCACCCCTCATATCTATCCCAAGAACCACTCTTTTTAGGTTTTTTATAATTTTTAGGTCTTTTTATAATAGGACGCAAGGATGGAACATATACAGCTAAAGCTTTTTTCTGACACTTTACATTACTAAAAAGTCTTGTAAGTTTTAAACGATTAAATTTATGCTTATGCACTAAATCATTAATAAAAAGACGAACAGCATATTTTTGTGTATAGTTTTTACCATTTAAACTTACGAGTAAAAGAAGAATTGTCAAAAATATTTTCATCTACTCTCCTTTATCTTTTTTCAAAAAAACCCCACTCTCTATATGATAAGTATGTGGAAACTGATCAAATAGAGCAGACTCAACAACAGTATGTGTTTTGGCTAATGTCTCTAAGTCTCTTTGGAGTGTCTGAGGATTACAAGAGATATAAATAATATACTCTATCGTAGATATAAGATTTATCGTTGCTTCATCAAGCCCCATGCGAGGAGGATCTACTAAGACTGTACTAAAGTTATAATTATCAAGGTCTATATCCTTAAGCCTTACAAACTCTCTCTCTTTATTAAGAGCCTCTGTCATCTCTTCTGAAGAGAGTCTCACAAAAGAGATATTCTCTACACCATTTAATAAACAATTTTCAAGAGCAGAGTAGATAGACCGTTTACTTACTTCTGTAGCTAAGACTTTTCTAAAGTAGTATGAAAGAGGTATTGTAAAGTTTCCTAAACCACAATAACTCTCCAAAAAATCACCCCGAGGGCTAGGAATAGATTGTACTCTTGCAATAGCCCACTCTATCATGCTGATATTAGCTACAGGATTTGGTTGAGTAAAGCCACTCTCATGCTGTTTATAAGTTATAATTTTATTATCTATATTGAGTTTTTCCATTACAAATTCATCACTCAATATTACTTTTTGTTTTCGACTTCGCCCTAGGATTTTACTATCTAACTCTTGTTCAAGAGGTGTAACTACTCTACTCCACTCATCATCTAGCTTTCGATGGTATATCATAGTAATTAAACACTCATTTGTAGTTGTAGCCAAAAATTCTACAGCAAATAGTCTATGACTAAGTACTAATGAGCTATTAATAATATCCAAAAGTTTCCACATTCTTTGTTCTATCGGTTCTATGACCTTAGGACACATCTCTATAGTCACAGCACCCTTTTTTTCTAAGCTCCCCATAGCATAACTACATCTATCTCCATCATGCCACACACGAAATTCTGCTCTAGCACGATAATGACTCTCAGGCGATGAAAAACACTCAGGAGACGCTGTGTAATAAGGGGCTAACAGTGTTTTAATTTTCTCTTCTTTTTGATTTAATTGAGATGCATAATCTATCTCATAAAGACTACACGACCCACAACTACCAAAATGTTTACATTCCATAAATTTATATAATCCTTAATCTTCAAAAATAATAATATCATAACTATTTTTTGTTACTATAGCTTTACTACTATGCACAGAACCATTACGATTTACTTTACTTAATTCTGATCGAAGTTGCTCTATCTCTTCTTGCATACTATCAATCTTCTCTTTAAGTTTTAATACCACATCTACACCTGCCAAATTTACACCCATTTGTCTTGTAAGACGCAATATCATCTTCATCTTGTCAATATCTCGTTGAGAATACAGACGCATACGCCCTTGTGTGCGTGAAGGAGTAACCAAACCTTCTCTTTCATATTGTCTTAGTGTTTGAGGATGAATATCTAATATCGTTGCTACTACGCTAATCAAATAAACTGGCTCATCATAACTGTGCATAATAATCCATCTTAGAGTTTTTCTTCTATAATAGCTTGTAACTCTTTATCTAAACTATCTATATCAGGAACTATTATATTGGCTACAAGATATAAGTCTCCATTCATAGCCGTCTTTCTATTGGGTACACCACTCCCTTTTAATCGAAATTTCTGACCATTTTTAGTATTTTGTGGTACTTTCAAAGAGACCTCTTTTTGAGGAGTTACAACTTCTATTTTTCCCCCAAACCATGCTGTTTTTAATGGAACATCAATTTTTTTATACAAGTTATCATTTTTTCTTTCATACTCATCAGAGGAAGCTATTTCTACTTTGATAAGTAAATCTCCAACCTCTCGACCATGTGTTTTTCCCTTGCCTCGCACACGCATAGTCTCAGAATTTTTAATACCTGCAGGAATTTTAATATCGAAGTTTTGACCATTTGCAGATATATTATGCTTTCCACCTAATATAGCAGTTAAAAAAGGAATAGTAATTGCCACTTGTAAGTCTAAATTTACTCCTCCTCCAAAACCACCAAATCCACTCTGTCTCCCACCAAAACCACCACCGCCACCAAACATCTGGCGAAGTATTTCATCAAGATCTCCTTGACCACCCTGACCTTTTGCAAAATCATGAAAGTTTTGACCTCCAAACATTTGATCACCATACTGATCATACTGTGATTTTTTATTTGTGTCACTCAAAACTTCATACGCTGCATTAATCTCTTTAAACTTCTCTACAGCACTCTCTTCTTTATTAATATCAGGATGATATTTTCGTGCAAGTTTACGATATGCTTTTTTAATCTCATCACTACTCGCACTCTCGCTTACACCCAAGGTTTCATATAAACTTTTTGACATTCTTTTTTAATCCCTTATACTCTATTCATTTGCAGGGATTATATCAAAATAGTTTAGTCAAAGTCAATCAAGTTTAACTAAAATACCGTATGGAAGCAAAACCTGATGCACCACTATTCATACAACTTTTAATTTGCTCTTTTGTAAGAATACCTCCTAAAGCAATAATAGGTATTTGTATAACTTGTTCTAGCTCTTTAAGAGCTTTTGTACCTATAGGTTTTCCTTTATTTGGTGTAGTAAATATAGGACTAAAACTAATCATATCTGCACCTAACTTTTGTGCTAATGTTGCTTCTTTTATAGAGTGTGTACTTATAATTACAAAAAGACCTTTAGCTTTAGCAAATGCTATACTCTCAAATTCTCTACTTGTAAGATGTACTCCATCTGCTTGTAATTCGATGGCTAATAAAACATGACTATGAAGTAAAATTTTTTTGAATTTATACTTTTTAGCTTCCTCAATAAAAGCTTTGGCATTATCTCTATACTCTAAAGAGTTTTTATCACGATAGACAATCATATCTGCTTTATTAGCAAATCGTTTAAGGTCACTTGATAGAGTAGAAAAATTAAGTGTTGTAGGGTCTGTTATTGCATAAGAGATCATAAAGTATCTAAAGTATTTATATCTTCTGATTCTTTTTTAGTTTGAGAGAGTATCTCTTGAAGTAATTTAGTTTGTGTTTTCATCTCATCTAGTTTTTCTTGTCCTACAATAATATATTCTAACAATACTACCAAAAATATTCCAGGAAGTCCTGCAAAAAAACTCATAAAAATAGCATCTATAATATTTATCTGAACATAACTAAGAAAAGTAAAAATAATGGAAATAAAAACTAATGCCCAAGAGGCACCAAGAAGAAAGTTGATAAGAGAACCAAGTTTAGAGCGTTGAATTCTCATAATCTTCCCTCTACATCAGTTAAGCATGCGATGCTTCGTCGTGGCTTTCAACAACTACAGCACCTGCAAGATAGACATAAGTAAGAATCATAAATACAAATGTCTGTAAAAATGCCATAAATGTAAGAAGCACAAGTGGAGTTATTGGTATAAACCAAGGAGTTAACATTAGTAATACCCATAAAAAGAGATCATCACCTTTAATATTACCAAAAAGTCTAAACGATAGTGATATGATACGAGAGAGGTGGGATACAAACTCAATAGGATACATAAGTGAAGACATTGCAAACTTAGCAACAGGGTTCATATCGCCTAGGTGTACAAAACTTTTTACATAATTTAAAGCACCTTGTTTTTTAACACCCTCATAATTATAATAGAAAAAAACTACTAAAGCGAGAACTAGTGTTACATTGATATTTGAGGTAGGTGACTCAAAACCTGGTATAATACCAATAAGATTGCTTATTAAAACAAAGAGTCCAATTGTTGCAACCAAAGGTATATACTTTCGTGCTAACTCTTCACCAACAACATCTTTACCCATAGCAATTGCACCACCAAGGTACGCCTCTAGTACATTTTGTACTCCACCTGGAACTGCTTTTAGACTCTTTGTTGCCATCTTTGCAAGAAATAGAATAATTGCTGTAACTAACAGTAGATGAACAACTATCAACATACTACCATGCCCTGTAATAAAACCTATATAAGTAAATACACTATCACCCATCTATACATCCTCTTTATTGTACTAATATTTTGTGAGATTATAACTTTTTTTTGCTTAGATATTGTATGGTTTACTCTTTTGCTCTTAAATCTACTGATCTATCAAACTCAATATTATATTTTTTGAGGATAGATGCCTGTTTATCAAGTGCTTCTTTTCGAGATATAATAATCTTTACTCCATCTATATCTTCTAGCACCAAATACTCTCCATCAAAAGATTCAACCATCTCATAAAAAGTTTTAAAGCTATCAAAGGTTTTACCATTAATCTTCTCTATAGGCCAAAGATTAAAACCATAATTCCCCCTACTAATATCAGATGCCAAGACCTTTAAAAGTACTACAACCTCTTTTTTCTCTTGTGTTGGCCACTGTGTAGCATAATAACGAAGAGGGATTTTGTTGCTACCAATAGCTAATAAATTTCGAGATAATGGAGAGAATACATAGCCACCATAAATAAAATACCGAGGCATTACATCATACTCTTTTGTTTTTACCAACAATAGGTCATCTGCCGTATGTTCTAATGTAACATTGACTTCTATAGGTTTTTGATCTCTAAGTATATTTAATTTTACCTGTTCACCCATTTGTGCTTGGTCTATAAAGTAGTTATACGAACTATATTCATAAGGTCTATACGCCACAGTACCATCATCTTCGATAATATGATCATTAATAGCCGTAATAATATCGTCTGTTTTAATTGTTCCGTTTTCTGAAGCTGTATAGACAAGATTATCTACTAATACTCCTGTGGTATTTTCATCTACATGATAAAATTTTTTAATGGTAGGATTTTGCATCTTTTGGATGGTTAGTCCTAAGTCTGCAAATCCATCATACCTACCATCTTTTATATCTGTAAGAAAATGTTTTACCATATTTACAGGTACAATATATCCTATACTTTGTGATTTACTAAGATTTTGCATAACCACACCCACAATCTTACCATTAGATAAAGCAGGACCACCACTGTTTCCAGGATTTACAGCAGCATCTACTTGCACAGTCAAAAATGACTCTCCACTATGAGCATAACGGTGATGTTCTATACGAGAAACTACTCCTGATGTTGCACTAAGAGTATTCCCTCCCAAAGGAAAGCCATAAACAACAATTTTTTGCTCTATTTTAGGGAGTTCTCCCAAAGATAAAGGAGTAATACCTTTGAAAAAACTCTTCTCCTCTACCTCTAAAAGAGCCATATCTGCTTGGTGGGATACACTCAGTACTTTAGCAATGTATCGTTTCCTCTCTCCATATCTTTGTACTTCAATAAAAGTTTCATTTGCCACTACATGTGCATTTGTTAATATACGATTCCCCTCTATAATAGCACCAGAACCACTAGAACGACGAGCAGAGCTATTCCATGGCTCTTGATAGTTTGGTACCTTAGATACTGTATAGATTTTTACAATAGCCTGTTTTGTTTGATAATCTATATTATTTTGTGCTATTAGCGTTATACTTAATAATATTGTTACCCATAATAATCTCATAGTAATTCCTATTTTATAAAATTTTGATTATGTATACTCTTGATATTTTTATTTAAAATACAAAAAGTAATAAATAAACCCATAAACCAGAAAATGAAGTAAGTGTAATCCCTATAAATGTACGAATACCTGCTTTTTTATGAGCAGAGCTATGAACACCTGGTAAGAGTTTATATCCTCTATCTCTTCTAGCACCTATAATAGTACTAATCCAAAAACCTAATGTAACTGTGGCAATAAGAATATGAACAGCTAGTACTACAATAGCATAATTATGTCCTACTCCACTCTCTTTAAAGTAAGCTTCAAATCCTCCACCCAAACGAACTCCATACTCGAAATATCCAAAAACAACTAAAGAGACGATAAAAATAATCGTTTGAATTAAAGCATGCATTGTATATTGATATTTTTTTGCTAATAGTATTGCTAGAGCTACAAGAAGAGGAAGAAGTGTAACAATAAGTGTAACAAAATCCATAAAAAATGGTGCACGAGTTCCTAAAAAACCTTCGGCAAACATATATTCCATAATTTTTCCTTTTTTTTATTATAGCGTAGAGTAGAAGAGTTTTAAAGAAGGAAAAGGTATCTACTGCCTATTTTATAGGCGAATAGATAGATTTTATACAATGAAGTAAAGTTTTTTACTTATCGAAAGATTTTTGAAGTATCACTCTCAATTGCATCAGGAATAGTAGCTATAGTCATAAACTCAGACATTTTAAGCTCAGGATACATAATAGCTATATAGTATTTTGGATCAAGAATTTTTGCTTCCCCATCTTCAATCATTACAGGATATGGGAGTAAACCCGCATTTCTTGTACCAATTTTATTAATAAATTTTGAAGTTCTTTTAGAGAGTTTTATCCCAAGTACTACTCTGTTTTTAGAGATTTGGTGTTTAAAAATTATATTTTTTTTCTTTTTTTCTTTAATACTATCTAATAAAGCTTGTGTACTTTCTCCTTTGGCTAAAACCATCATATCTTGATAATAAGGCATAGATGCCATAAAATGATACTTAGGAAGGAGGTTAAACTTTAGTTGATCTTTACAGTTTGTTAGTGTAGGGAAAGCTTTTCTAATATCACTCAATACTTTAGATGTAACATTTTTATCAAAACTATCTTGCATAAATGCTTTTGAAACATATAAAGGATTATTAAATGCTATCTCTTTGTCTAACTCATTTACAAGTACTCTTAAAGAACCTGCAAAGCCCCTATTTTCTTTATCTACCATCTTAGTTAAAGCTTCATTTGTAAAAACAATAGAAGTTAACTTCCCTTTTTTATCAATAGCAGTTGAAGATAGAATAGTAAAGTTGGCATCTTTTAGTGATTTATGAACACTTTCGATACTCTGAAGCTTACCTCTTAAATAAGAACTTACTCGACTATTTTGAACTTCTCCAACTTTTATATCTTTTTTATTTGCCTCTGCTTTTGGCTTTGTTATTGCTACAGGCGGACGATTTCCTGATGTAGCCATAGCTCTTAGTTTATATTCATCAATATTCTCTACTACTGGAGGATTTCCACCTATAGTTGTTACCTCTATGGGCTTTATAGGTACAGGAACAGCTGGTATTGTTATTACAACATCTCCACCACTTCTTGCTATTTCTTGAGTACTATTTGTATCTTCAGCAAAAGAAGTTACTGTTGTTCCCACTAATAAAGAAGTAGCTAATCCTACTATTGAAATTATTGACTTATTTTTGTGATGCATTTACGCTCCTTAAAATGATATAAAGTTAAAATTTGATTAAAGACCTAATCGAAAGGATTTTTATTATTTGTATAATATTTATATTTTTGCTAATACCATATAGATAATAAAAATAAGATAGCTGTTCAAGCTATCTTATTTAGTATAGTAGATTAAAATTGTAAACTAAATTAAATTAGTCTTTTTTAACTTCTTTACTTGCATCATTTGCATCATTAGAAACAGTTTTAGCTGTATCTCTTGAATCATTTGATATTGTTTTTGTACTATCATTAGCATTGTTAGAGATAGTTCTTGTAGATTCATCCATATCATTTGATACTGTCTTCACTGCATCAGAAGAGTCATTTGAAATAGTTTTAGTAGAATCATTTACATTATCAGATACTGTTTTTACTGAATCTCTTGAGTCATTAGAGATAGTTCTTGTAGATTCATCCATATCATTTGATACTGTCTTCACTGCATCAGAAGAGTCATTTGAAATAGTTTTAGTAGAATCATTTACATTA
>JADGDQ010000033.1:0-13595 GCA_016744805.1 Sulfurovaceae bacterium | reverse complement strand
TCAGATACTGTTTTTACTGAATCTCTAGTATCATTTGATACTGTTTTAGTTGCATCATCAAGGTCATTAGAAATAGTTTTTACTGAATCTCTTGAGTCATTTGATACTGTTTTTACTGAATCTCTTGAATCATTTGATACTGTCTTAACAGAAGCTGTTGTATCGTTAGAAATAGTTTTAGTTGCATCATCAAGGTCATTAGAAACAGTTTTTACAGAGTCTCTTGAATCATTTGATACTGTTTTTACTGAAGCTGTTGTATCGTTAGAAACTGTTTTAACTGAATCTCTTGAATCATTTGATACTGTCTTAACAGAGTCTCTTGAATCATTTGATACTGTTTTTACTGAAGCTGTTGTATCATTAGAAACTGTTTTTACAGAGTCTCTTGAGTCATTTGATACTGTTTTTACAGAATCTGTTGTATCATTAGAAACTGTTTTAACAGAATCTCTTGAATCATTTGAAACTGTTTTAACAGAATCTCTTGAGTCATTTGATACTGTTTTAACAGAATCTCTTGAGTCGTTTGATACTGTTTTAGTTGCATCATTTACATCATGAGAAATTGCTACAGCTGAATCTTTAAAATCTTTCGTTGCCATAGTAGAACTATCTTTCATATCTCTAGTTGTATTAGTGATAGAATCTTTAGTATCTTCAGCAATTTCAATAGTACTATCTCTAGCATCTTTACTTACATTAGTCACGGCACGCTCAGAGCTATTTACTGTAGCTATTTCACTTGTTTTCAAGTCGTCAGAAACTTTGACTGCAGAATCTTTAGCATCTCTACTCACATTAGTTACAGTTCTCTCTGCACTTTTACTAGTCTCAACGGCACCATCTTTCATAGCTGTTACACTATCTCTAGCATCATGACTCATAGATGTCGCAGCATCTTTCATATCTTTGAACATATCTCCAAAGCTAAATTCAGCTTGAGCTGTTGTAATGCTTGCAATTGCGATGGCACTTGCCAATACTATTCTTTTCATTTTCAATCCTCCATGAATTGTTATCTATATTCTATATCTGCAGTTTCTGCACAAAAAACTATAACAATCTTTATCTAAATAGAAACTTAAAGAATAAACTTCAGTTATACATATCAATTCAAATCCTCAATTATTTTGATATATTAATTTTTATGTGGTACAATTTGTTACATAAAATATTACACACTAGGAGTTAAAATGAAGAAATCACTGGTTGCAATTACTATAATCGGTACAATACTAAATGCTAATCCATATACACAAAAAGATAGAATTTTGGATATGCAAACTATGGCATCTGCCATGCAAGATATTCAGAATGGATTTTTTTATAATAATTTTGATATGATCAAGGAAGGTACAACTAAATTATCTATTGCCATTGAGAAAATTGAACCACCACTAAAAGAGGTAGAAGAGCAAGATGTAATGACTCGATATACCAATAACAAAGTTCAAATGACCAATAAAATCAAAAAGAATATCAATAAAAAAACACAAGACATTCTTGAAAGATTTAGAGATGGTGACCCAAAACAAGCTATTCAAGCTTTTACCAAAATTACTAAGCAATGTATGGAGTGTCATACACAATTAAGAAAATGGTAGTATTATTTGAATCAAAAATAATAAGGATAATTTCTTGAAAAAATTACGATTTATTACACTCTTTCTTCTTATCACACTTGGACTTAATGCAAGTCAAATTACTCTTACGGGTACTGTGATTTCTAATGGTCAAAAGATGATAGGAAGTCGCTATATGGGCTACATTAAAAAAGTATTTGTAGAACTAGGAGATTTTGTTGAACGAGAAGATGATCTCTATGAAATGGAATCTGCTGAGTTCGATATAATGAAATCTCAAGCTGATCTAGGATTAGAACAATCAAAAATAGTTGTTGAATTTTGGAGAAAACGCCTCGAAGTGTTACAAAAACGCAAAGAGAAGTTAGAAGCTAGAAGCAATAGTAAAATGACCATGCCTATGGGAGATATAGGTGACCTTAATACAATGGCGGAGAATGCTGAAGCTATGCTTGAAACATCTCAGGTAATGGTTGAACAGATGTCTATCAAGGCCAAACAGTTAGCCACAGTTTTTAATTACCTTAAAATGAAAGCACCATCAGATGGTGTAATCGTACAAAAGAATATTAAAGTTGGGGATATGGTTATGCCTGGAATGCTTACAATTATGATGGTTGATACAGAAGATTTAGAGATTGATGTTTCTATCTCTGAAGGTATTATGAAACATGTGCATAAAGGTGATACAGTCCAAGTAACAATACCCTCTTTAGAGTACCGTACTACAGGTAAAATTAAAGCTGTTATCCCTGATGCTAATCCAATGACACATAAAATAAAAATTCGTGTTACATTTGATAAAGGTGATAAAAATATTTTTCCAGGCATGTATGCCAAGATAGATATTAATAAAATGAGAGACTAGAGTACCTCACTGCAATAGCAGTGGGTATAACTCTAGACTACTTTGCCTTTTCTAGGTATTTTCCTTCTACGGTATCCACCTTAATTATTTCACCCTCTAAAATATGAAATGGTACTTGTACTACTGCACCACTCTCTAGTGTTGCTGGCTTTTTACCACCTTGTGAATCACCCTTGAAATTTGGGGGTGTTTCTACAACTTTTAGCACTACCGTCTGAGGAATTTCTACAGAGATAGCTTTACCATTATGAAATAAAATCTCTGCTTCCATACCATCAATCATATAATCAAAAGTATCTTTCCCAACCTGCTCATGTGTTAGTCCTATCTGCTCATACGAAGTTGTATCCATAAACTGTAACATTTCACCATCATCATAAAGATATTGCATTGTATTTTGTTCTAATTCTGGAACTCCAAATTTATCACCAGCATGGACAGTTTTTTCTATCACTTTTCCTGTAGATAAGTTTTTGATTTTAATTCTAACAAATGCTGCACCTTTTCCTGGTTTTACATGTTGGAACTCTGTAACTCTAAAAGGGTTTCCATCTAATTCTAACCGTACACCCTTTTTAATATCACCCATACTTATTACTGCCATTCTAACTCCTTGAAAAATAATATGAGATTATAACAAATTCACTATCCCTTTTTGCTTTTGCTCTATCTACTCTTCCTTTTACCATCCTCTTTTATTTTTAATTAGCTCATAGCTTTCATTAAGTTTTTGAATCTTTTCTTTACTTAATAATTGTGAAGTCTCATCAAGACTTTGACTATACACCATATCAGGATGATACTGTTTAACTAAATCCCTATATCTTTTTTTTATAACTACTTGTGTATCATTTGCACAACAGCCTAATATACTATACGCATTTTTAAGTTCATCTTGAAAAATAATTTCTGTCTCATCACTACCTATATATCTTTTTATTTTTTCTGCCTCAAACCTAAAAACTTCTCCTACACTATAAAGCAACTCTTGTTTTTGCTCATTCAATTGCTCTATTTTTGCCAAAAGAATAAGCTCTTGGAGTATATTTACTCGTTGAAGATAGCTATACTTTACAAAATAATTGGCATAAGATTCTATACTACGGTCATTATCTTTTACTTGTTTATAGGTATCTACAAGCTCTTTTCGTAGTTGCTTAGAACTTTGCTCATTTAAACCCTCTTTTTTGGCAATAGCAATAAAACTATTAATACTATTTTTAATAAATTCTGCCTCTTTAATACTAACAGAACTTTCACACTTTGCTACTTTTGTAAGCATTGCAATAATAGTTACAAAAGAGCTTTTACTATAGACTGACTTTAATTTTTTATCTCTATCTACCGTAGGTAATTTTACAAAAACACCATAAGCCACTACCCATTCACCATGTTTTGATATTACCGATATAAATAAAAAATATGCAACTATATGCAATATGCTATAAGTTAATACTGCAACTGTTATAGAGAAGCGTGTATTTTGAATAAATAACATGCTTACAGAAAAATAATAAACAAAAATATACAACTGAGAAACTTCTAAAGGGACAAAACTCCCATAACGCTTCATTCTATAGTACTGAAAACTATAAAATAAAAAAGGTATCCCAATCATAAGCACAGCAATAGAAAATAAAGGTGCAGAGTAAAAAGATAAATTTATAAGTAAGAAAAATGGCAAAGTAAGAAGAAATAGTAAAAAACTTTTTTTTGTAGTACTAAGTGGGCTATTAAGCATACTAATATCAGCCCTACAATTTTTACATCTCTTTGCATAAGCACTATTATCAAACTTACATCGATGACATCTCATTAGCTTTTATTCTATCTTTTTCTTTTTGATTTATTGCGTTGATAGAGTACAAAAAGGCTCATAATAAATAAAAGTATAGCTGCAAGAGGTGGTGAGAGTTTATCAAGTATAAATCCATATTCTTTAGAGAGTTGCGCATGTACTTCATCAAATTCTGTAGAGTTTTGTGATGTTTTTGGTACTTCAAGATGCGTATCTATAGGTACTAGTTCTATAAGTTTTTGATACTTACTAATATATAAATTTTTATCTCCTTGTAAATCATATACTAGTAAATTCTTTTTCTTTTCCCATTGTGTCACAGGATCTTGATTATTCCATTTTATAAGAAGTTCTTCTTGCTCTATGCTCATGGGAATATTATATTTTTCACGCATATAAAGATAAGTTCGAGCAATATCTCCTAAAATATTTCTTTTAGGTTCTGCTTTTCTTTGGGCAAAATCAATCTCCATATCTACTGACCCATAAGAGCGTTTTTCACCTCGTATCATAGCATAAGGAAAATTACTTCTATCACCATTTATTTCACCAATTGCAGGGACAAGATTATGCATATCAGCTTCCATCTGTTGAAAGTACTCACTCTTTTGTCTACACTCTTTTCGTCCACCATTTTTCCAACATTCAAGTTGATGTCCAAACTCCCATGCAGGCATTACATGTTCCCACTCAATACGCTCTGAACGAGATTTATTCTTACGATATTCAAAGCCACAAGTCTGCGGAATAGGCACAAGTTTTTTAGCCTTAATTTCGTAATCACAATTAGCATAAAATGTTTTTTTATGTTGGCGATATACTTTTGTTGCAAGCAATCGTTTTGAACGACTAAAGGAGTATTTAACTGTTGAAGCTGAAAATATTTCATCTTCAATAATAGCAATATCTTCTTCATAAAAATTACTATCTTCTTGTGCTAAAAGTGCGGTGAACGAGATTAAAAATATAAGTACTAACTGTTTCATATAAGTCTACTTCTTTTTTTTTGCTCTTTCCAAAGAAAGAGCTTATAATAATCTATTTAGTAATAGATATATTGTCTTGTTTATTTTTTTGCTTGATAGGTTTAAAATCCATAGCTTTAGAATTATCCATCAATACAGGGACAAATAATAATGAAACAAAAACAGCTGCAACAGTTCCAGATATAAGAGCTACTCCCAAACCACCAAAGACAGGATCTCCAGCAAGAAGTGCTGATCCCAAGATAATAGCAACAGCTGTAAGCATAATAGGTTTAGCCCTTGTGGCAGCTGCTACTGCTACTGCTTGTCTTTTTGGCATATTGTGAAACTCCATAAGAGATTTTGCAAAATCTATAAGAAGCAGAGAGTTTCTTGAACTAATTCCAATCAAAGCAATAAATCCAATTAATGAAGTTGCCGTCAAAAAGAATGTCTCAGAGGTAAAGAAATTAGCAACCCAATGCCCTACAATAACTCCAATCAAAGAGAGGAATGAACCCAACAAAATAATACCACTAAGAGCAAAACTCTTATAATAGATAACTAAGAGTAAGAATATTAATATAAGTGCTGCAATAAAAGCTCCACCTAAATCTCTAAATGTGTCAAGTGTTACCTTCATCTCTCCATCCCAACGCAAAAGATACTTCTCTCCTGTTTTTGGATCTTTGAGATGTAAATCAAACATATAAGTCGAAATACCAGGATCTTTTGTAACATTAAACTCTTTAGAGAAATGTTCTATCATAGTATCCCTTGCCTCAAGTAGAGGATACACCTGAGATACCATATCTGTTTCAGCTATAATATTTATCATACGATTGAGATCTTTATGCATAATCATAGGGCTAGATTCAACCTCACGAATTGTCACAATCTCACTCATAGGAACCATCATTCCTCGCATATTCATCAGGTTTAACGATGAAAGTTTACTCTGTAAAGTATCTTCTCTTTTATCATTTAATCGCTTTGTTTTATCATCAAGTACCAAAAATATAGGAATTTGATCAGGAGAATTTTTGGAATTTTTATGTGCTATTACCATACCTTCAAAAGCAAGATAAAGAATATTATTCACCTGTTCAACACTTAACCCACTTCTAGCAATCTTCTCTTTATCAGGAATAAGTTCAAACTTATTATAAATATCATCAGCCATTACATCTATATCAACAAGTCCCTCTGTGTGAGCCAAAATATCAGCTACCTGCATAGATATTTTTCTTGACATAGGAATATTGTCTCCGTATACTTCTACAACTATAGATGCCAAAGTGGGAGGTCCTGCTGGTTGTTCAATAAACTTAATAACAGTTTTTGGTACAAGAGGTTCGCATCGCTGTTTGATAATTGGTCGAATGCGTTGAACCATTAAAAATGAGGGTTCCAAACGACCATGTTTATCTGTAAGATTAATAGAAATTTCAGCAACATTTTCTGAACGCTTCATACCTGCACCTTTTACCAATCCTGCATAATCCAAAGGAATTCCTTGCCCTTGAAAAAGCTCTAGGTTCAGAATCTCTTTCTCTTTTTGCAAAACATCAATCACACATTGACTCACATCATTAGTCTGTTCGATAGAACTCCCTAGAGGTGTATCTACATAAATAGAAAATGTATTATCACTTTTACCAGGAAGCATTTTGGCTAAAACCAACTTACTAGGAAACATCAAAAGAGAACCAAAAAATGCTAATATAGTCAAAAAGATAACTAAACTTTTCTTTCTCTTACTATCCAAAATACCATACACAAAACTTTCAAATTTTTTCATTATTTTTCACCTTTCTTAGAGCTACTACTCTCTGCATCTGGGTGACAACAGTGATCTGGCTTATGAAGCAATCTTGCACTAAGATAAGGAGTAAAAATATATGCAACAAAGAGTGAAGCAATCAAGGCAACAGGAACATTATATGGAATAGGTTTCATAAATGACCCCATCATCCCTCCAACAAATGCCATAGGAACCATGGTCAAGATAATAGCCAAAGTTGCTACATTTGTAGGAGCTCCAATCTCATCTGTAGCTTCTATAAGCAACTCATCCATAGTTCTATCATCTACGCCATGTGAATGGAGATGCCTATGAATATTCTCAATAACAATAATCGCTGCATCCACCAGTAATCCCAAAGAAAGAAGAAGAGCAAATAGCGTAATCCTATTCATCGTCTGCCCTGTAATATAAGCAGTAAAGAGAGTAATTGCCAAAATTGCAGGAACAGTAAATGTTACAATCAATGACTCTCTCCACCCTAATGCAAATATAAGCATTACAGCAATAATAATAATAGTAATTACAAGGTGGTGCATTAGCTCATTTACCGCCTCATTTGCACGGTGTCCATAATTTCTTGTAATAATATACCCTACACCTGCCTTAGCAAACTCTTCTTCATAAGATTTTAAAACTTCAACAACATCTTCAGATACAAATACTGCATTTGTTGATGCTAACTTTGCTACTGTCATTGTTATTTGTTTCTTTTTAGGTAGCATCTGTGTAGCATTATCTTCTGCTTTATACTTAATCATAGCACCTTGAAAGTTTTGAAAATCTATACCATTTGTTACCGTTGCAACATCTTTAAGATAGATAGGAGACCCCATATATTGAGCAACAATTACATTCCCCACATCTTCAATACTCTCAATAGCATTTTTCACACCAAAAATAACTAAACTACTCTGTTTTGTACGACCTTTTACATCAGGGACATCTACAGCCACAGACTGAATAGCCTTCATTAGTTGTCCCATAGAGAGATGGTATGCAGAGAGTTTTCCCATATCAACTTGTACATTGTACTGTGCTTTATGCGCCCCTTTAAGCGTGGTTTTGGCAACATTATCAACAGCATTAATTTTTTGTTGAATTTTACGAACCATATCAAAAAGTGCTACATCCCCTACTTCACTCCCCTCTCTAGGATAGAATGCAATTGTTACAATAGGAATATCAATATCAATATCAAAAGGTTTAATAAGAGGTTGCATAACACCTTTTGGCATTAAGTCCATATTTTGCATTACCTTATCATAAAGCTTTAGATTGGAATCTTCTCTATTCTCTCCAATATAATACATTACATTTACAACACCAAAGTTCTCCATAGCCATACCATAGACATGCTCTATTCCTTTGACTTCACGGAGTTTTCTCTCTAGTGGGTTAATAATAATATTTTCTATCTCTTTTGGTGACGCACCTGGCATTACTACTACCACTGCACCACCACTAATAGCAATCTGTGGGTCTTCTTCTCTAGGCATCACCTCTAAGGCAATATATCCCATCAAAAGTAAAAAAGTTCCCAATACAGCTGTGAGAGGACTTCTAATAAAGCCTTTAGCAAACTTTCCAGCATAGTCGGTTACCTGATATTCAGTTTTTTCTTTCATCATTTATCCATTATATTTGAATCAAAATCTTGGCATACATACCAGGATAAATAGAATGACCCTTCATATCAAATTTAATTTTTATCTTAAATTTATGAGTCATTGGGTTTGAACTAGGAATAATTGAACTAATAATTCCTGTCGTCGTAAATCCCAAAGAGGGGATTGTAAGATCTACAATTTTATTTAAAGAGATATTTTTAAGATCTGTTTCACTAATCTCTGCAACAACTTTAAGATTACTCAAATCAGTTAAAACTAATGCTGGCATTCCAGGAATAGCCATCTCACCTTCATTAATCTTCTTTGCTACGATAACTCCATCATTTGGTGCAATAATTCTAAGATACTGGTACTGATTGAGTACTTCATCTTTTTTTGCAAGTGCTTGATTGACTTGCTCTTTTGCTATCTTAATCATATCTTTCATATTTTTTGCACCCAGCTCTAACTGCTCTAACTCATATTTAGAGACCATTTTTTTACTATAGAGTCTTTTATATCGTGCAAGATTTGTAACAACATTATCATATTGACTTCGATTCATCTGTAGAGCTAATCGTGCTTGAGAAATAGCCAAGTCAACTTGTCTCTCTGCTGACTCAATCTCTTTGGAATCAATTTCATAAAGAAGTTGTCCTTTTGCTACAAAGTCTCCCTCACTTACCAACATATTTTTAACAAATCCCATATATCGACTCGTCATCATTTTTTGATTATCCGAGACAACACTTCCGCTTAATTCGAGTTCTAAAGCACTCACTGTAGAAACTAATATCAATGCTACTAAAGCAACTATTTTTTTCATTATTACTCTCCTGGATTTAAGATGCTATTGAGTTCAAACACCTTACTATTTCGTTTATTCTTAATTGTTTGTAGTTTAAGAAGTATCTCAAGCTGTTTTGATTGCTTAATGAGTACATCACTAATAGAAACCACACCCTCTTTATACCGTCCTCTATAACTCTCATAGACCCTTGAGGCAAATGTTAGTTGTTTTTGGTGGCTATTTAAATCAGATTCAAGACTTAATATTTGGGTATTGAGCTGTTTTGCTTTAAGGGCTATACCTCTTTTGGCTAATTCTACTTGTGAAGATACTTGCATATTTTTCACTTTTGCTTTTTCAAGATTTGCCTTATCAATACCACCATTAAAGAGATTCATACTCACCTGAACACCTACAGTATAACTATCTTTATCAGTAAATTCATTCAAAAACTCATCATCGGCACTGCCATATTCACCAAAAGCACCTACCATTGGTAAAAAATTTGCCTTCTCTACATCAATAGCCATTTGACTTATCTCTAAACCTAATTTAGCTTTTTGAATATCAATATTATCACGATATATATCTGATAATTCTATTTTTGGGGTAGGAGCCTTAGTGTGAACTCCTTTGATTGAGTCTACATCTTGATTAAGTAAAAACGATAAAAACTGATATGCCAATGCTCTATTGAGTGTTGCTTGATTATAGAGACTATCAGCCTCTGCTCGTCGTGCTTGTACTTCAAGAACATCCACATCCTGAGCATATCCCTCATATTTCATAGACTTAACAATACCCTCTAGTGTATTAATATTATCTATGATTTTTTTTAAATTAAGAATATAATTATCTACTAAAGAAATATCATAATAGGTTTTTTTAACCTGAAAAATTTTAGCATTCAATAGTTTACTTGTATCCATTTGACTCATTCTATGCATAGCATGCATAATATTACCATACTCTGTAAGTTTCCCACCAGTATAGAGTGGTATTTGATAACTAACCTTAGTTTGATAGTGGTTTCTAGCCTCAGGAAAATTCAAATCACTAGGCTCTGTTGCTAACATCTGTTCTTGTGCAGAGGGGTCATTCATCATTTGTGAGAACATAGCAAAATCTCCTTCAGACATCTGCATCATTCCACCAATTCCACCAAGAAAATCACTAAAACCAAAATCATTAAAATTAGCCTCACGGCTCTGTAATTTAAACCCAAAAGTATTAAGTGCATCATTAGAACGGATAGCATTAAGTGTTACATCAAGTTTACCATAATGTATACCATCCACCGCTTGGGCTTCATAATCTTTCATTTGCTCTTCAAACCTAGATATTTTTAACTCTAAGTTATCACTCTTCACTATTTTCAATGCTTGCTTTAGCGATAAATTTTGCAAATTTGCAAAAAGTGGCACTATACTTAAGACAGCAATAGAGAGGTATCTTCTCATATTCATAGAGTTCTACTCCTTTTTTGTAGGTATCAATATTGTAAATGGTATTTAGGAAATGTAATTATTATAGTGAAGAGTATATTAAATTATGATTAAGAAGTATTCCAATTATTCAAAAGCTATAACTAGAATTTTGTACCCTCTAGACCTTAGATGGATTTACAAGAGATTCTTTATTTAGAATTTTTGTCCATAAATGGCAATCACTCCATTCTGTTACTACCTGAGGAGAAAATAGTATATCTTTAAGCTCTATTTTTCCCATTAATAAACTATGAGCATCTTGTTTAAAACCTTGAGCATAACCTGTTTGTGTCTCATGAACTATAATACTATTAAGTATAACATTTCGTTCAGAATTTTGCATAACAGTCAATTCTAAAATACGCTCAACTATCAAATATATTACTCTTGAAAACTGTTCAGCAGAAGGGGAAACAGGTAATTGTATCCAACGATTGCTATAATTTTTCATAGAATTAAGATAGCCTTTATCATCACCACTCCAAAGTGTAATAGAGTGATCAAAAGAGTCTATTAACTCCTTGATAGCTAGTTTCATTAATCCAAAATCATAAACCATTTGACCATTATCAAGATAGTTTGATTCTAATAAAACCTCTATAGTATAAGAATGCCCATGAATATTTTGGCTACATCGTTGCGTGGAACATCCTCTAACAATATGTGCATTTTCAAATTTAAATAGTTTTCTTATAATCACTCTAAACTCCTTGTGTAGTATCAAATACTCGTATATGTAATCTATCACTATAACTAAATCCATGCTTCATACAAAACTCAAAAATAGCTTTATCATTTTGCCATAAGGTATCTCTGCTCTCACCTACTGGCATACAAAATATTGGCTTATCACTAAATAATTTTGTTATATTAGAAATCTCCTCATACGCTGTTGTATCAACTAACTTTTTATCGATAGTAAACTTAAAAAATGTTTCTTTAGCATGTAAAACAGTAGACTCTAATGCCTCTAAATTTACCCTTTTTTTCAAAGGCTCACCACTATTAGATAACTTAATAGACAAAGAGTATATACACTCTTTATATGCAGGAAACTTATCAAAATCTATTGCAATAGTACCATTTGTCTCAAAAGTTATAGTAACCTTTTTATTAATAAGCCATTGAATAACCTTATAAAATACTGTATCAGAATAGTATAATAAAGGCTCTCCACCAGTAATAACAACATGTGGAATATATCCAATAGTATCAAACTCTTTTTGCATTTTATCTATAAGTTTACTACTATTATCTACTTTCTTCCATAACTTAGAGTAGTGACTATCAACAGCAAAATAGGTATCACACCCATAATATATTTGATTATCTATTTCATAAACAGCTCCAAATCCTGCACAACTTAAATTACATCCACCAGTACGAAGAAAATATGATGGCACTCCTGCATACTTTCCCTCACCTTGTATAGAAAAAAACTCTTCTGTTAAATAAAACATCACCCACCAGTCTCATAAAATGCTCTTGTAGAGGCTTCATTTTCTCCACCATTATCTGCTTCATTCCATCTATTCTCTTTAGGTTTATCTGCTAGGACTTTTGCCAAAACTTTAGATGCTCCCTCAATATCACCCTTTTTAACTGATTCACGGATACTCATAGCCTCATCAAAATAAAGACAAGGAATAAGAAATCCCTCTGCTGTCAATCGAATACGATTACAACTTTCACAAAAATCATGTTTATGTGGATCAATAAGTCCAAATTCTGTACCATCTTCAAGCATATAGTTAAAAGATGGACTTGCACCTTCACGCCCTAAAGCCTTGAGAACATGACCCTCTTTAACCTTAGCTAAAATCTCTTTCCCATGCATACCTTCTATAGTTTGTGTAGCATGACTATTTTCCATATACTCTATAAATCTTACTTTTATATTTTTCTTTTTACAGTATTCTAAAATATCTAAAATTTCATCATCATTAATACCTTTCATAGGTACCATATTTATTTTCACACCCAATCCTACTTCTAAAGCCTTATCAATTCCTTTTAAAACTTTAGCTAAAACATCTTTTTGAGCAATTTTTTGAGCAACTTCTGGCTTGAGTGAATCTAAAGAAATATTAAGTCTTTTCAAACCTGCATCTTTAAGTTTCTGTGCACTTTCATACAATAAATAAGCATTTGTCGTAAGTGCTAAATCAATATCACTTTTATACTCACTAATCATTCTAATAAAAGTATCTAAATCTTCTCTTAATAGTGGCTCTCCACCAGTAATTCGTATCTTTGTAACACCCTCATCCATAGCCACCTTCATAAATACAAAAAGTTCCTCAAAACTAAGTAAATTTTCTCGTGGAACCCAAGAAAAAGGTTTTTCTGGCATACAGTATTGACACCTAAAATTACATCGTTCAGTAACTGATACTCTAAGGTAATTTACTCTCCGACCATGACCATCTATAAGCATTATTTTTCCAATATATTATTTTTGCTTAGAGTACCTTAATGTTGATAAAGGATAGATAAACTAACTATAGTAGAAAAATATTTTGAGATAATAAAAATAAGCATAAAATAAATAAAAAATAGTAATTAAGAGGGGGATAAAAAAGAGAAAGCTCAAAGCGGCAGCGACCTACATTTCCACAAGCGTAGCCTGCAGTATTATCGGCGATGGGAGGCTTGACTTCCAGGTTCGGAATGGAGCTGGGTATGAC